>JAGMEZ010000407.1 GCA_023127905.1 Caldifarciminota bacterium | reverse complement strand
CTCAAATATTGATGAAATTCAAAAAAGAACATCCTGAGATCAAGCTATCCTTGAGAATAAGAGATACCAGTTTCATCATTAACGATGTTTTCCAGCAGAGATTTGAATTCGGCATAGTAGGCGATAAGATAAGAAAACCCGGGCTCACATTCGGTAAACTTATGGCTGATCGTATTGTTCTCATATCACCTTATTCGTTCAGCAACAAAATTGTAACACTCGATGAATTAAAAGAGATTCCGTTTGTCTTCCGGGAGAGTAGTTCCGGAACACGAATGGCAGTGGTCGAAGAACTTGCCAAAAAAGGAATAGCTGTAAATGATCTCAATACTGTTATGGAACTTGGTAGTACAGAAGCGATTAAACATGGTGTTATGGCAGGTCTCGGTTCATCATTTGTTTCCAAAAGAACAATAAAAAATGAAGAGAGCCATAAACTCCTAAGAAAGATTCCTGTAGAGGGGCTCAAGATCGAAAGGAACTTCTGGATTGTTAAACGTTCTTCAGGTACAATCTCCCGTGCAGGGAGAGCACTCTATGATTTTATTAGAAAAGAGTGTAAATGATGCCTTTAATAATTTTCGAAAGCATCCACTATGTCATGATTGCCGAAGAAATATTGAAGAAAGGGAATATTGATTATTCCCTTGTTTCTATCCCAAAAGACCTGGCTCCAGAATGCGGTATGGCATTAAAGGTCAGTTGTGAAGTAAAAGATACTGTAACGAGAATTCTTGAGAATAAAGGTATACAACCATCAAAAGTCTTTGAGCACTATGAAGAGGAGTCAGAATGATAAAAAAACTTGATGCAAAAGGATTAGCCTGCCCACGACCTGTTGTTTTAACAAAAAACGCACTTGACGAAATAGAAGAGGGTATTGTAGAGGTTACTGTTGATAATGAACCTGCTTCTGAAAATGTTGCTCGACTCGCAAGAAATTCAGGATGCAATGTAGATATTAGAAAAGAAGATGGAAACTTCGTTTTAAAAATTTAATTTTTATGAACTCTGGTGTTAAATTAACTGTAGAAGGCTCTGAGGTTATCGATCCTCTGAAAAAGATTGAAAATGAAGGAATAGAAATTCTTGTTTGTGGCACATGTCTCGATTTTTTTAGTATAAAAGATAAAATTAAAGTTGGACGCATATCCAATATGTTTGAAATAGTTAACAGTCTCATTAATTCGGATAAAACTGTAACATTATAAAATGAAAAAAGAAGATATAAAACTAACGAAATATACCCAATTCGCTGGGTGAGCGGCAAAACTTGGTCCGGGGTACCTGGACAGAGTACTTTGCGGTCTCGCAATAAGAAAGGACCCAAACCTCATCGTTGGATTTGAAGGTGCAGAGGATGCTGGGGTTTACAAACTAACTGACGATATTGCTATCGTCCAGACGGTGGATTACTTTCCTCCAATTGTAGACGACCCGTATGATTTTGGTGAAATTGCAGTTGCTAATGCTTTAAGCGACATATATGCAATGGGTGCAACACCCCTGACTGCACTGAATATCGTTTCATTTCCAAAAAAGAAAATATCAATAGAAGTACTTAAGAAAATCCTTGAGGGTGGGTTAAATAAACTTGATGAAGCAGGTGTTACCCTTGTTGGGGGACACAGCATAGAAGATGAAGAAATCAAATACGGTGTGGCTGTTACGGGATTGATTCATCCTGATAAGATTCTCAGAAATAAAGGTGCGCAGATAGGAGATCGAATTATCCTGAGTAAACCTCTTGGGACAGGTATTGTCAATACAGCACTGAAGGCTGGTATGGCATCAAAGGAAACAATCAATATAGTTACCATTTCCATGAAGGAGTTGAACAACAAAGCATCAGAAGTAATAAAAGAATATGGTGCAAGTTCTACAACCGATGTTACTGGTTTTGGACTTCTTGGACACTTATCTGAAATGCTATCCGACGATGCTGGTATGGCAATATTCCCTGAAACTATTCCCCTATTCCCCGATGTGAAAAACTTTTCCAAAATGGGTATTGTGCCTGCTGGAACTCATGCAAATAAAAAGGACCTGAGCGCATTTGTAGTAACAAAGACAAAAATTGAACCCTATCTTCTTGACATCCTTTTTGATGCCCAGACTTCCGGAGGACTTCTCTTTACCGTCGCAGAAGAAAAGGCGAATGTTGTCATTGAAAAGATGAAGAAGGAAGGAATAACGCATGCATCAATTATCGGCGAGGTTGTTCCTGAACCAAAAGGAAAAATCCTTATTAAATAGAGAAAGAGTATATAAAAAAATCTTGACTCTTTAACACAAATAGGTTATTGTGTCAGAAAAAGGAGGGTTGATGTTAACGAAAAAACAGTATTTTGCCCTATTTTTTATTCTGGTTTTTGTTGCATTCTCACTTTTAAGCTGTGCACCTGGAAATGAACGCTGGGATGAAGTTCTCAACCCCGATAACAAGGCTGGATTTTGGGCAGGAGTATGGCACGGAATAATAGTTATTATCACCTTTATTGTTAGCCTTTTTACAAAAGAAGTCGGCATTTACGAAATTAGCAACACGGGTTGGCCATACAATCTCGGTTTTATACTTGGATTATCCTGCTCAGTAGGCGGAGGCATCAAATTTGGAATAAAAAGTCAAAAGCATAGAAAAAGAAAATATGAATGGGATGATATCGGTGAAAGAGTTGAAGAAAAGGTTCGTAAAGGAATCAAGGCATGGTTAGATGAATCTAAAAAGGAAGAAAAAGACAAGGAATGGGAAGAAATAGCAGAAAAGATTGAGGAGAAGATTAAAAAAGCCTTAAGAGAATGGGTTGATAAGTAATAATAAGTTTACATCTTAATATTTCGCATCACTTCCAGTTTCAACTTCACGCACAGCACTTGATATACAATAAATTTTTTCGTTGTTGCTGTTAGGATCGACAGGAAAGACAAAAAATCCCTTTCTATTACTGCTGTAAACAAGGGTCTTTCCTCTGATTATTTCTCCATCAATGAATTCAACCCTTATTTTCATTCCCTGGAGTTTAGAATCACTGATATCCTCGAATTTCTTCTTTTCATAATAACCTTTATTTCCCTGGAGTGATTTCACAAAAAAGATTGCCTTCAGCTCTTCAACTTCTACTTCGTGAGATTTGCCTTTGTCTTTATCCTGTTCTGATACAAGGTGAAAGATATCCTTTACCGGCGAGAAATCAAGTGTAAAACCTTTAAGCAAATTTCCATCCTTAAATCGTGCAACAACCCTATTTCTTTCAGCTTTTATACCCAATATTCAATTCTCCTTTGATTACTTTAGATGTCCGAATAAAGTTCTCAATCAAATCTGTACATTTTATTATAAACTATATTTGTCAAAAATGCAATATCTTTTTTAAAAAAATCAATTTTTTTACTAACTTCTACCTATGTAATTTCAAAATCAGTATCTTCTTCGTCATTTGCTTTCATGGAAGTTAATCACTACAGTAACTCTTTATCCATACAGGTTTGGAAGGTTCCTTTCCAGTTTTCAGCATTTCACTCCATTTTTCATCAGTCAGCCTATCTTTCATTGGATGTTTAAACTCATAGTATGAAAGTACAGGTCCAACTGCAAGAATAATATCACCCTCTGATCGTTCATAAGCAACAATAATATAGTCTATATAACCGGAAGCCTCTTCAAGACATTGTTTAGTATTTAAATCTGTGTGTACATCTGCAATTATGGTAGTTTTTAACCCCTTTTCATCTACATCTCCAATTGCCTTTTTCAAGGCTTCAGGAAAATCAGCAAGAAAATCATTGTCTGCTTTTGTAAGTGGTTTATTTGCTACCTGACGTATACATATCTCATTCAACGTTTCAAGAGTATAAACAAGTGAAGAAAGACGTGCTTCCGCCTTATCATTTAAGACATCAAGTTCTTTAAGCCCGTCATAAGCCATTTTTGTCGTTGTTAGTATTCTGGCATAAAACTCGGGTAATGGTTCAACCAGACCTTTTGGAGGGGGTGGGGGTATGGGTTTCGGCTGAACACTTGTGATTCCGACAAAAATCGGTGTATAACTTTGCTTCGCATAAAGAATTGTATTGTGCCTGAGTGCTGACCAGGAAGCAAGGGCAGTATTCAGTTGCCGGTCCAACCACGCATCTGTTTGTTGATAAGCCTGGTACCCCTTACCTCTTTCCTCGGTCAACGTTTTTAATGCATAGAGCCATGACCAGTAAAGGTTTTTGTTCCATTCCTTCTCGCTCAGTTCAGCAAATTCCTTTCTCAATTTCTCTAACTGTTCCTGATACTTCGGGTATTCATGGTCAGTATAATCAATAATGTGCTCTTCTGCACGTTTACTTCCAAATACACTGAATACATCCAACCCCCGAGGAAAACCTCTTATTGTATAATGCAGGTCTGGTTGTATGCGTTCGTCATAAATGTATACTGCAGTGAACCGAGGTAGAATTTTACGGGGAATTGAGCCTGCACCGGGAGAGACTAATTGACCCAGGATATATGAATCTGGGATATAACGCTGCCCCATAAACCTAAACCCCATAGTATAGTGAAGAATTTCATCTAATTGTTTAACTGATGTAAACTTATGTCCACTATACTCCCCCGGGTCTATTCCAGCACCACCAGTTCCAGAAAAAATTGCTGGAGGTTGCATCTTTGAAATTTCAAAAAGGAATTGAGTTATCTTCTCCTCCTTCTCAAATTCCTCTGCAGAAAATTTATTACCAAATACCTCACGCATAGCTTCCCTGTAATCGTAAAGTGTCAGGTCATCAGCAAAACCTGCATAATATGCAGTCACCGCATAAATTCTATCCCACACATCAGAAACCTTTCTTCCATCAGAAAGCTTTACCTGTCCGCAGCGAGCAGCAATGAGAGCGGACTGAAGTGTTTGGATTCTTGCTGTTTCCCTGTCGGTTAATGCCTTAGCTGGAGGAATTATTGGACCAAATTCTTTTTCATCCCCCTTAATCAGAAATGTCATCCTGCCATACCACATCATTCCTTTGAAATACCTCCTAAGTGTATCACTTCTGGTATAGTGACCTCGTGGCTTATATTGGCTATAATCTTCCGGAACTCTAAACAGTGCCTTATTCCGCGCAATCTCATAGCGAGGAAGACCCTTGTGTTCCTCAATTTTTTTGTATTCCCACTCTACCCATTCCTTTACATATGATGGAGATTTGAATTTCTCTTCAAAGAGCTTAAGTGCCACTGAAAAATAAGCTACATTACGTTTTGCCGCCTCTTTTAACTCACCCTTAAATGTTTCATAATCATCTTCCGACACCTTCAACATTAATTGGGTAACAGTTAGGATATCTGGGTAAAAAACACTCTCCTCGATTTCTTTCAACGTTTCATCAAACTGAATATGAAAAAGATGCAATGGTGTATCTGCAGTTACATAGATAGGAATATCCAGTTTCCGAAGCGTTTTATAAGGTTCTGCAATATCATCCATTGTACCGCCATCAACAACAACAAAGCCATTCTTTTTAAGCAACGTTTTGTATTCAGGCTTGGATAAATATATTTTTGCTACCTCTGAGAAATTGGAAACTCTTGTGATGTCAACGGGAAGCGTGTAGGCAGGCATATCAATCACAAAATCCTCTTCAACAGGCTTGTAGTGTTTGAGAAAAATCTCCTCTAACTGGCTGACACCGGGCAATGGTGACACATCAATTTCTTTCTTTTCTGCAGAACCAGGACAACCAATCAAAATAAACATTATTATAATACTCATAGTAACCGAACCATACCTATTAAAAAATCTCATAATAACCTCCTCTTTACTTAGATATACAATTTTTGTTGATAATTATTCCCACCTATGCAAAACATGTCCTCGACTAAAATCCTAAACTACTGATTAAAGTATGTGTTTTTATCCCTTTCTGCCTTCTATCTTCTGCTTACTAACTATTATTATAACCTCGTTTCGATCGTTTAGTTAGTTAGTTTGTCATTGCGATTCACTTTCATATTCTCCTATAAAGCAATCTTATCTGTTAACCAATGAAACGTTTTTTTCTACTTTTACCATGCAATTCACTATAACGTAGCAGCTTCTTCCAGCC
>JAGMEZ010000406.1 GCA_023127905.1 Caldifarciminota bacterium | reverse complement strand
TTGTTGTATCATAATCTCCACCTGGATTATTCCATTGACTGTCAGAAGATGATTTCTCCCAATCAACCGAAGCTTCATCCCAACATTTTGTCAAAGGAAAAACGTCAAACTGAACGGTTTTCGCCTTTGTACCGATCAGAGAGACTGTCACTTTCGCAGAATCAGCATTCTCAAGGACAACTGAATCGTCAATTGAAAAACGAACAAGAATCCTTGTTTCAAAGTAATCCGCTTTTCCAATCCACAGCTTTTGTGATGACCCAGTATGTGTTACAAAATGGAAATTTGATACCGTATCAGCTACTAATCCATCAACATATACAGGTTTGGGTATACCTTTTGGAACCTCGTCAAGACCGACCGGATCGTCTAATTTATCTTTACATCCTGTAACAAACCCAATAAGTAAAAAAAGAAATACTATCTTTTTCATTTTATTAAAAACTTGTTCCTATCTGGAAATGTGGATTCCATCCACCATAGCTTTTCTTATCAAATCCATAAGCAATATCAAATCCGAGTATTCCCATCATTGGAACTTCAATCCTTATTCCTGTACCAACCCCCTTTTTCAGGTCTGCAAGGTTGGTTCCCTCAAAACTATCCCATGCATTTCCTGCATCAAAAAAAACAAGCCAATTAATACCCTGTGTAATGAGGTATTTGTATTCTGCTGTAAAAACAAATGCAGAACGCCCTCCAATATTACTATATATTTCTTTTGGTCCTATTGAACGGTCAGGGTAACCTCGTACTCCCCAGTCCCCTACCCCCCCCAGATAAAACCGTTCATAGATGGGTACGGTTTTTTTTGAAGTTAATCCTTGAATTAAGCCAACCCTTGAGCGCATCATAAGAACAAAATTAAAGAAGCTTTTTTCATACCATCGCGTCTCGAAAATGTACTTCTGATAATCTACATTACCACCGAGAATTCCGCCAGAGAACTCAACTGTAATGCTGTTTTTTGAACCGGTTGTAGCATTGAATATATAATCCCTGCTGTCCCGTACAAGTGTAAATGAGATACCACTTCGCCATTCAGTTCCTCTCTGTTCAAGGATATAATTGCTGACTTTACTAATATACTCGTCCTTTACAGAAACCGTAACCTTCTCAAGAGTATAATTCGAGTAAATACGGGTATATTTCAACCGTGGAACAGGTCTTCCCAACCTTAATGACCCTCCCCGTTTTCTATCTTCAAAATAATCCCACTTTCGAGTTAAAATAAATAAATCAAAGCCGACTGTTGTAGGTGTATCAAAAAACCATGGTTCCGTATACCCAAAACTATAATTTGCGAGTTTTCCTCCCTTTTCAAGACTGAAGTAGGCTGTCGAACCCCGACCAAAAAGATTTGGAATATTAAGGGATACATTTCCTGTAATTCCCCATACCTGACTATAACCCATTCCGGCATTAAATTGTCCTACTTCCTTTTCTACTATCTTCAGAATCAAATCAATATCACCTTCTTCATTTGCTCTTCTGCTATCAAGTTTCATATCATCAAAAAAACCAAGATTAAAAACTTCTCTTTGTGAATCAATAAGCTTTGACCTCTGAAAAAGGTCACCAGGAAATATTTTTAACTCTCTTCTTATCACCTTTTCCCATGTCTTCGAATTGCCTAAAATTATTATTTTTCTCAAATGCGCAGGACTTCCTTCCTGTATCATATACTTTAAATTAATTGTATCGTTTACCACCTCTTCCTCAGGTATAATGAATGCATAAATGTATCCAAGTTCTGTATAGAGTGAATAAAACTCGATCATTGTATCTTCGAGTTTATCTTTATTATAAATTTCTCCTTTCTTGAACCTTACAGCAGACAAGAGTTTTTTAGATGTGATAACTTCATTTCCTTCAAACTCAACAGCGCCGAGGAAAAACTTCTTTCCCTCTTCAACATCAATCCTTATCGTTATCCACTCCTGCTTATCATCATATTTAATCTCATATTCAGCTATCTCACATCTTGGATAACCATTCTTATTGTAGAAATCCTTTATTTTTTCAAGATCTTTATAAAATTCTTCTTCGTCAAAGTTTCCCCCTCTCCACCACCTTTTACTCTTATTCTTCATTAAACTACCAAGCTTTTTATCAGGGTATAACGTATTCCCTGTGAAATATATACTCCTTATTCTTACCCTTCTTCCTTCATCTATGCTGAAGGTCAACCTTGCTTGTTCTTCTTCACGTGTAATCTCGGATGTAACCTTCACGAGGAGAAATCCCTTTTCCTTGTATTTATCCTCTACTTTCTTCGTCCACTCAAACACCTTCTGAGAGGACAAAATCTCACCCTCCTGAAAACCCATAGCTTCCTTTAAATCCTTTTCTTTAACATGATCATTTCCAATAAAAATTACTTCTTTAAGGAACGGGTTCTCCTCTACTTCGATAATAATCAGTTTCCCTGCCTCTGTGGTTTCACCCTTTATTATTACATTCGAAAAAAGCCCAAGTTTATATATCTTTTTTATTGCATTATCAAGTCTTCCCTGGGTTACCTCATCACCAACCTGTAGCATGGAAGAACTTTTTATCAACTCATCATCGGTTGTTTTATTCCCTCTCACATCTATTCGGGAAATCCTTTCACCAAATAGATTTATTGCAA
>JAGMEZ010000405.1 GCA_023127905.1 Caldifarciminota bacterium | reverse complement strand
AATCATCCCGTAGCTTCACTAATTCTTCAAAATCAGTATTATTATCTCCTGGCATTATTCCCTCCAGTCTAAATTAGGTTGTATACAAGGTCTGTTAAGATTAGATTAGCTTCTCCTCCTGTTTTCATCCTTACTTCAGCATCATACAATAGCATTAACCCATTCTTTAGTTCACCCATAGTGAAATTATTTACAAATCCTATTTCTTTATTTACAATAAAGAACATCGCACCTATTTTCTTTGAAATATCAGTATTGAGTAAACCTTTTTTCTTATAATACATCATTCCTTTTAGCCTGAGAAAGAAGCTTCTCAGAACAGCAAGAATCTTTTCCGGAACTTCACCCCATTCCAAAAGGTAATTAAGAATCGACAGAGCTTTGTTTCTATCCCTCTGCCCTATTGAGTGAGTAAGATCAGTTATATTATTCACCATATTTGAAGTCAGAACTTTGAGAACATCACTCCTCTTCATAATTTTCTTATCCCCTGCATACGTAATAATTTTCTCAAGTTCTCCTGAAAGGGACACCTGGTTATCCCCAGAAAATTCAATAATAGCTAAAACCGCATCTTTTTCAATAGAATAACCTCTTTCTTTAACGTAATCAATAATCCATTTTTCTAAAGAATCTTTTTTCAAATTTCTAAATTCTTCATTCCTCGATAACGACCTGACTTTATTAAAGAAAGCTGCCTTCGTCTTTTTTTCGGGACTCGAAATCATCACAAGAATACTTGTATCAACAGGCGATTCAAGGAGTGTGAGTAATTTATTCCTTTGTGATTCTGCGAGTTTATCAATCTTTTCAAGAACAACTAACCTCTTCTGCGAAATCATTGGAGGAGTGTATACTGCCCTTTTTAAGCTATCGATGTCAAACCTTTTATCTCCCGCATCAAATTTTTCAAAATCAAAAGAATCAAAGCCGGGATTTAGAATTACCTCTTTAATTGCCTTAAGAATTTCTTCAATTTTATACTCGTTTTTCCCTGAAAGAAAATAGGAATTATAAAAATTCCCATTTTTTATCTCATTAAGAATTGTTCCTCTTTTTATTACCATCTTAATTCCTTATTAATAAACCTTAAATCAATCTCAAAGTTAAATTTAACTTATTTTTACACTAAAGTCAAGGAAAAAATTTTTTCCTTGACTTTCACCCATCTATAAAGTATTTTACTAATTATGTTAGACTTAAAGATTATAAGGAAAAATTCTGATAAAATAAAAGAAGCCATTAAAAACAAAAATGAATCGGTCGATTTAGACAAACTCTTATCCCTGGATATTAAACACAGGAAACTTCAGACAGAATTAGATTCTATGAGACACAAAAAAAACAAGGTATCCGAAGAGATTGCTCAATCAAAACGAGACGGAAAAGATGAAGTTGAAAAAATTCAACAGATGAAAAAGGTATCACAAGACATAAAAAGATTAGAAAAAGAAGAAAAGGAAATAAATGAGGAAATCAAATCCATGCTTGTCTGGATTCCAAATATTCCACATAATTCAGTTCCCGTTGGGAAAAACTCTTCTTTTAATAAAATCATCAGAGAAACCCCAAGGGAAAAACCGACGTTTACATTTCTACCTCACTGGCAACTCGCTGAAGTCAACAAACTGGTTGATTTTAGAAGAGGTGCGAAGGTTTCTGGAACCAACTTCCCCTGCTTTACCGGCATGGGTGCAAGGTTGGAGAGGGCTCTCATAAATTTTATGCTCGACACCCATATATCAAATGGATACAAAGAAATCTTTTCTCCCTTCCTTGTAAACAGAAATGCAATGTTTGGAACAGGGCAGTTACCAAAATTAGAAGAAGATATGTACCTTGTAGAAAAGGATGATATGTTCCTTAATCCAACTGGCGAGGTTCCAATTACAAATCTGTACAGGGATGAAACGATAAAAGACGAGAACCTTCCTCTGAAACTCGTTGGTTATACTGCTTGTTTCAGAAGGGAAGCAGGTTCCTACGGAAAGGATACAAAGGGGCTTCAAAGAGTCCATCAATTTAATAAGGTAGAACTTGTGAAAATTACTGAACCTTCAACATCATATGAAGAGCTTGAAACCCTTACACAGGATGCAGAAAAAATTCTCAAACTCCTAAAATTACCTTATAGGGTTATGCTTCTATCAACCGGCGACCTCTCATTTGCATCTGCAAAAACATATGACCTTGAGGTGTGGGCTCCAGGATCAGAAAAATTTTTTGAGGTTTCTTCTATTAGTAATTTCGAAGACTTTCAGGCTCGGAGAGCAAATATTAGAATGAAGAAAACAGGAAAACTTGTATATTCACATACTCTCAATGGTTCAGGTCTTGCAACACCACGAACCTTCATAGCAATACTTGAAAACTACCAACAAGAAGATGGGAGTATAAGAATCCCCTCTGCCCTCATTCCTTACATGGGAGGATTGGAGATAATTGAAGAAAAATAAGTGATGGAAGCGTATCGGAGAAGGGGAGAAACGGAGTTTACAAGTAGAGTATG
>JAGMEZ010000404.1 GCA_023127905.1 Caldifarciminota bacterium | reverse complement strand
AACAGATAAGATACAAGGTGTCGCTATATTGTTCTATCACAGGCTTCGTATGACCACCCTCAAGAGAATCGGTAATAGGAATATCAGGAAGCTTCCAGTTCAATCCTCCGTCAGTGGACTTTGTAAAATAGATATCCCATCTCCCCAATCTATTATCCTGCCATACCACATAGATATTACTCAGAGTGTCAACTGTAATGGATGGAAATTCGCGTGTAGCAACAGATGAATCACTGACCTTGATGTTTGGATTTGTCCAGGTGTTGCCTTCATCTGTAGATTTTGCAAAATAGATATCCATGGAATCCCCCCTTGAATCCTCCCATACTGCATAAGCAGTTCCCATTATGTCCGTTACAAGGACTGGAGATATTTTTAACGACCAGGTACTATCATCAACTAAACGGCCAAATTCCCACCAATAATTTCCACCATCGCTTGACGTAGTGACATAAATATATGAATGGGTTGTATCTGACCAGGGAAAAGAAGAAGCCCAGATAGTGTAAAATATATTGGATGACCTAACATCAAGCGCTAGTGGATAATCATGGACTTCTATCGCACCTACAAGTATTCCAAATGGATCGACCCAGCTTACGCCGCTGTCAGTAGATTTGTTAAAGTATATCTCTGCTATTACTGGATTGGAATAAAGAATAACAGGTAATAAGAGGAACAAAACAAACATAAACTTTTTCATACGCCCCTCATTGTTAAGGATAGACTTTTATAGCTACTATAATAATATAATAGAATTTAATTTTGTTGTCAAGAAAAAAAGAGATTTTTCTATGTATAGGTAGGATTAACTCAAACTTAATTTTCTCAAATTAAGAAATGCGTTGAAATAATATCTTGACATATTTTTATAATAGTATTATCATATGACTGTCTAACCAAATGATTCAAGAAACAAGATAAAACATTGAAATTGTATCATCCCTTTTTTTTGATGAAAAAACTATCTCTTTTAATCACTTTTGTTTTTTCTATTATTTCATTCTCCTTTGCAGAGATACCTATAAAATTCTTTAAAGAAGAGATACATATCAACTTAAAAAAACAGAGTATCCAAATCAGTGGATTATACTTTTTTGAAAACAAATCCAATTTTGAGATTGATGTTACAATGACCTATCCATTTCCAATAGATAGCAGCCATTTTTATCCGGATACAAGGCAGGTTTTAGTCCTTGAAAGTCCCCTTGATTTTGTTAGGAAAAAGAACTGGATTGAGTGGACAATACACTTTGAGCCCTTTGGTGAAGAGAGTGTGTTTGTTGAATACAAACAAATGATTGAAGGAAAAAGCGCAACCTATATATTATCCACCACAAAATTATGGAAAGAAAAAATTGATATAGCAAATTTCATTATTGAAGCACCACTGGAATTCAAGGGAATGAATATCTCTATAAGACCTGACAGTGTAAAAATCAAAGGAGACAAACAACTCTATTACATTACAAGAAGAAACTTTCTTCCCGAAAGTGACCTTAAAATCTCCTGGCAGTGATAGGTGAAACAAAACACTAAAGAAATTTGCTTGAAAAAGAAAACAAATAATGCGAAATTAGTATATTAGCGTTGTCGGTTCAGCCTTTATCGAAAGTGGAGCGATGTCTC
>JAGMEZ010000403.1 GCA_023127905.1 Caldifarciminota bacterium | reverse complement strand
AAATACCATCAGTTGCAAAATCAACAGGACGTAATTTCATATGTGCTTCGAGGAAAAATCCGTCCTGGTTAAGAGGGACCTTAAGCATTTTCCCAAATTTTTCATTATCTTTCTGTGGTACCATTCCCGGGGAAAGAACAAGGTAATCACAGTCAATCGAGAGATCTCGTTTAAGAATTGGGTCTTTGATGAGAACGTTTACGAGTTCATTCTTCTCTGTGACCACTGGCTCTTTATCTTCATCGAAATGAATAAATATAACACCTTTCTGTCGTGCTTCGGCAAAGTACAATTCCTTTGTGCCATAAGTTCTGATATCCCTGTAAAGAATATATATTGATGATTCCGGGTATTTTTCTTTCAACTTAAGTGCATTCTTTACAGCCTGCGAACAGCAGTACCTGCTGCAGTATGGATGTTCATCATTGCGTGAACCAACACATTGTATCATAACAACAGAAGACAGATTACAGATGTCAGATGACAGATTGTCTGTTTTTTGTTGCATATTTTCTGACTTCTGACTTCTAACTTCTGACTTCTGGTATTCAGCTTCAGCTAGCTTCTTTTCAAACTCCCTTTGTGTGATCACTCTCTCATTTTTTCCGTAGAGATATTCCTTTGGTTTATTTTCTTCACCGCCTGTTGCAATAATAACGATTCCATGGTCAACCTCGTGCTCCTTACCCGACTCCTTTTCCTTAATTTTTGTTTTGTAATTACCGATGAAACCATCAATTTCCTTTATTTCAGAATTTTTATATACAGTAATTCGTGAATCATCGTTTATCTTCTTTATCAATGATTGTAAAAGGTCTTGAACATTTTCTCCAGAAAGTGTATAATGTATGTGTTTTAAGTGACCACCAAGTTCCTTCTCTCGCTCTACAAGAACTGTTTGGAATCCCTGATGTGCAAGACCAATTGCGGCAGTCATTCCTGCAAGTCCACCACCAATCACAAGACCTCTTTTTGTCAGATCAAAAGTTAAACGTTCCAATGGTTCAAGAAGGCGTGCCTTTGCTACCGCCATTCTAACTAAACCCTTTGCCTTCTCAGTCGCTTCTTTAGGATTTTGCATGTGTACCCAGGAACACTGATCACGAATATTTGCCATGGAGAAAAGGTACCTGTTCAGCCCTGCTGCTTCACAGGTTTCCTGGAATAAAGGTTCATGTGTTCTTGGTGTACATGATGCAATAACTACTCTGTTTAGCTTATTATCAATAATCTTTTGTTTTATCAATTCCTGGCTGTCCTGTGAACAGGTAAAAAGGTTTGTATCAACATATACAACATCTTCAAGATTTTCAGCATATTTTGAAACCTCAGGTACATCTACGTATCCGCCTATGTTAATTCCACAATAGCAAACAAAAACACCAATTCTTGGACCAATACCCATAACATCAATTGCTGGCGGATATTCTTCTTTTGTAATCAACGAACCTCGTTCTGAAACAAGCAACTCCGAACTCAATGCAGCAGCACCGCTTGACTGCATAACAGTTTCAGGAATATCCTTTGGTCCCTGAAACGAACCAGAGACGAAAATCCCTGGACGTGTAGTTTCAAGTGGTGTGAAATCTCCTGTCTTACAGAACATAAATTTATCAAGTTCTACGCCGAGTTTATCAGCAAGTTCCTTTGAACTAGGAGGTGTGCACAATCCATGGGAAAGAACAACCATTCCAAAATTACCCGTTACTATCTTCCCTTCTTCTGTTTCGTATATTAAAAGAAGATTCTTTGTTTTTTCATCCTCTTTAATATTAGCAACACGAGATCGAATAAACTTGATGCCTGAACTCTTTGCTCTTTCAACATATTTATCAAAATCCTTTCCATATGCACGAATGTCCATGTAAAAGATTGATATATCAAGATCATTGAGATGTTCCTTTGACACAACTGCTTCTTTAACGGCATACATGCAACATGCTGATGAACAGTATTCGTTGCCTTTAACTGTGCTCCTTGAGCCAACACACTGAATAAAAGCGACCTTTTTCGGTTCTATTCCGTCTGAAGGACGGAGAACGAGCCCCCTGAATGGTCCTGAAGCAGAAAGAATCCGCTCGAATTCGAGAGAATTTACAACATTTTTATATCTTCCATACCCATATTCAGTAAGGGGTTTTACATCAAATGTATCGGTACCTAAAGCCAATATTATTGCACCCACCTCAAGCACATCTTTCTTCTCTTTCTGTTTATAATCTACTGCACCTGCTTCGCAGTATTCCGAACAGAGACCACACCCGATACAAACATCTCTGTTTATTGTATAAATAAGTGGTACTGCTTGCTGATATTCTACAAATATTCCCGGTACAACACCCATTCCTGCATTATAGGAATCAATTGCTTCCACAGGACAATACTGTGCACAAACACCGCATCCAGTACATTTGGAAGGATCAACATATCCTGGTTTTCGTATAACGCTGAGCCTGAAATTTCCAGGTTCTCCTTTAAGTTCTTCGATCTCTGAGTTGACGACAAGTTCTATGTTCCTGTGCCGACCCGCGGCAACAAGTTTCGGGGAGATTATTCACATAGCGCAATCATTCGTGGGGAATGTCTTATCAAGTTGAGACATCAATCCGCCAATACTCGGTTTTTTATCAATGAGATAAACCTTAAAACCAGAATCAGCAAGATCGAGAGATGCCTGTATTCCGCCAATTCCTCCACCGACAACTGCAACTGCACCAACCATTTTCATATCTTCTTTTTTCATTCTTTATATAATTTTATAATACGGTGCTCTTTCTTCAATTCTATCAACATCTATAATATTGTTTCGCCTTAAGTGCGCAAGATGAGACAGAACGATATCTGACGGGACATTAATCTTACCAGCTATTTCAGTACAAGAATGAGGGATCTCCTTTAAACAAGAAATTATGGATTCTCTGATAAATTCCGCATTTATTGTACCTTCTATAACTTGCTCTATCTCTTCGGTGGATATTTTTTCATTATAAACATTGCCTTCCTCAACTATTTTTGTCTTCTTTGCAGAAATTGCCCTTAATCTATATGCTGAGGCACAGGATATAAGTGTATCGAGTTTCCTTCCGATGGTCTTACCTTCTTCCTCTGATTTTGCTGGAGATGGACCTACAGCCTTTATATCATCTATAAACGCTTTTACAGCTTCAATGTATTTATTCCCTTCAGCGGATGAAATGAATCTCATTTCAATGCGCTTTGGGGAGATACCTGCTTTTTTCAGTATACTCTTTGTTATATCGACTTTTTCACGAGCCTGGTAGTTACCACTGATATAGTGACATTCACCAAGCCTGCATCCGATAACAAGAACGCCATCAGCACCATTCTTAAGTGCTTTTAACAAATACGTAGGATCAATTTGACCAGTACAAAGCACACGTATAGTCCTTGTATTTGTAGGGTATTGCATTCTTGACACACCTGCCAAGTCAGCCGCTGCATACCCTCACCATGTGCATAAAAAAGCAATTATCTTAGGCTCAAAAACCATATTGTTCATACCTCTTTGCGTATCATTTAGCTTGTCCAAAACCTCCCCAAATATTAGCACACAGATATTCACGGAAAAAACAGATTTCCACTGATAAGTTTATTATAGTAAATCTTTTAATCTTGTTTTTTATGTTATTTTTATCCTTATACATAATCTGTGTTTATCTTTCAAATCTGTCTAAATCTGTGTGCAATTCTAAAATTTATTCCTCCTTAAAAGCTGCTACAAGCTGAGCTGAAAACTGCTCTGGTTTGTAGTGTTTAATTGTTATTGCCTGCTCAGGACAATTAGTTGCACATATTCCGCATCCTTTACATATCACGGCAGTTACAACTGCTTTTTTCTTCTCAGCATCTTTCTCTATTGCACCATAAGGACAGTTCTCCTCACAAATGCCACACCCTGAACATTTATCTTCATCTACATAAGAGATTATTGGTTCTACCATTACTTTACCCGATAAAAGAGGAATGGCAGCCTTTGATGCAGCACCAAGTGCTTGAGAAATGGATTCTGTAATATCTGCAGGCCAATGGGCACATCCAC
>JAGMEZ010000402.1 GCA_023127905.1 Caldifarciminota bacterium | reverse complement strand
AAAATAACATCGACGTTCAAGTTTTCCATCATGATCTCTTTGAAATGAATAGTAGTAAAAAATTAGATTTCCAGAATCGTTAAACAGAAATTCAATATAAGTTTTTGTAATGCTGTGCTCGGCTTTAATAACAATTTTTTTCAAATTGTAAGAGCCATATTGGGTATTGTAATCATAAAAAAATTGCATCTTTTCTTGATAAATCCCAACTGCTGGCCAGGATAGTTTTCCCTTATTTAAGACAAATTCATTGCAGTAAAGAGCATTTGATTCGATATCATTATTAATTTTATAATAGATTTCCTTAATTTTACTAATTCTCTCGACCTGTTGTGAAAACGCAATTGATTGACACACTAATAAGAATATAATCGATAAAATAATGGATTTTTTCATATTGGATAACCTCCTTTTTTTAGAAAATAATTCACCCTTACCCCTGAAACAAGTTCAGGGCAAGCCCTATCCTCTCCTCCACATTCAATCTTCTCCCCCTTGATGGGGGAGAACAAAAGAGGGGGTGATAAGATTGACTCACCCTCATCTTAGTCTTCTCCCTTCGAGGGAGAAGAAAATTTAGGAAGATAATCTTTCGTTACGGGAGAGGAAGAGTAAGGGAAAGAGCCACTTTTGATATTATATCTACTATCTTTTTAGCGGCCTTGCCGTTACCAAATGGTTGTTTCCATGTTCTTTTTTTCTTAAGCATTTTGTAAACGCCATTAATAATGTCTACACTTTTCCATCCCACAATGATGTTTGATTTTACGCTAACTGTTTCAGGTCGCTCAGTATTCTCTCTGATTGTTACACAGGGAATATTTAAAATGCAGGTTTCCTCTTGAATCCCTCCTGAATCAGTTAGGACGAGTCGTGCGTTGCGCTCAAGTTTGAGGAAATCCAAATATCCCAATGGTTCAATGATCTTCAGGTTTTTTATCCTTTTAATGGGCTTCGAAAGGTTGAATTCCTTAATTCTTTTTGTTGTTCTCGGATGAATGGGGAAAATTACCAGATGTGTTCTGCATAACTCTCTTATAGCGGAGATGATTTCTTTTAATCTGTTTTTATTATCAACGTTCTCGACTCTATGGAGTGTAACCAAGAAATAGGTTTTATTTGAGATGAGCAAATCTGTAAGTATTTTTGATTTCTTCTCTGCAATTTTAATATTTTCGATCGTTGCATCAACAATAGTGTTACCTGTTACAAAGATTTTCCGTTTATCGATTCCTTCGGTGATAAGGTTTTTCTTTGATATTTCAGTGGGTGCGAAAAGAAAATCCGATACATGGTCGGTTAGGATCCTGTTTACCTCCTCAGGCATTTCTCTATCAAAACTCCTTAAACCCGCTTCAATATGTCCTACTTTTATTTTGAGTTTTGAGGCAGCAAGTGCTGTAGCAAAAACTGAATTGGTATCCCCTTCAACAAGAACAATGTCAGGTTTGTCTTTCAAAAAGATCTTCTCAATTCTCATAAGAATTGTTCCGGTCTGTCTTCCATGTGTCCCAGGACCAATTCCAAGTAAATAATGGGGTTCCGGTATTCTTAGGTCAGCAAAAAAAATTTTATCCATCTTTAAGGAATAATGCTGTCCAGTATGGATGAGATTGTATCTTATCTTTTTTCTTTTAAGTTCTGAAAAAATAGGGGATAATTTAATAATCTCGGGTCTTGTTCCAAGAACTACACAAATTTTTGGTTTTTGAATTTTTTTCATTATAGTGATCCTAAAAATTTATTTTGCACAAATAAGACAAATTGAAATAAAAAGACTGACAAGGCAATAATTACATAAATGATTTTCTGTGCTTATTTAGTGAATTTTTCTTTTTAATAGTGTGAAAATTGTTCTCACGATGAGTATGAAGTCGAGTTTGAATGAGGCATTCTCCATATAATATCTATCGTGCTGCACCTTTATTTTAACATCCTCAATAGAACTGTCAGGTTTATGTTCGAGTTGGGCAATTCCAGTTAATCCTGGTTTTACTGCATATCGAAAGATAT
>JAGMEZ010000401.1 GCA_023127905.1 Caldifarciminota bacterium | reverse complement strand
TATGCAAAGGAAACATTACAGAATGTGATATCCCCTTTTATATCAGGCCAGTTCTCCTTCTTTGGTTTGAATATATCACCATACGATTCTACGATTTCTGAACGATCTTTTATATCTGGCTCGGTCTCTATCATTGACAATGTTCTCTCCGCCGACGCTTGGGCTGACTGCAGTTCAGCAAAAATACGAGCCAGTTCCCTTACCGGTTCAAAAAATTGGACAGTATAGGAGATGAAAGCCAGTAAAGTACCATAACTGATAGTAGCTGCAAGAACACCTTCTCCACCAAACCATAACGCAAGCGCAGTGGCGATACTGCCCAACGTAAGAACAGCCGGAAGATAGAGAGATGATAAAATTGCAGCCCGTACAGAGGAACCATACATCTCACCGGTGAGAACCTTAAATTCTCCTAAATTTTCCTTTTCTCTAACCAGTGTTTTTGTTGTTCGGGCACCCGTTATTCCTTCATTAAAAGCTCCAGTTATTCGAGAATTAGTCTTTCTTACCAGTCGGTAACTTTTCAGAATCTTTCTCTGAAAATATAAACTGATAATAACCAATATAGGCACTATAGACAATGTAATAAACGCCAGTTTCCAATTCAGATAAAACATAACTGCCACCATTGCTATCATCATCGTAACACCCCAAATCATATCTACCAGCCCCCACGCAATCGTATCGCCCAACCTCGAGATATCTGATGTCATTCGTGCCATTAACCAACCAACCTGCGTTCTGTCGTAATATGTAAAAGAAAGTTCCTGTAATCGCTGAAAACCCTTTCTTCTGATATCATAACAAAGACCCATATCTACTTTGCCTGCAAATGCAATAAAAAGCCAGACAACTCCAGCCTGTGTTATAACCAGAAACAGATATAACAATCCAAATCTCCACAATCCATCTAATGACTTTGGAACAATATACTCATCAACGGCATACCTGGTTAAAAGCGGGAAAACGGTATCTATTCCAGCAAGTATAATAACAACTATACCAAGAACAGTTAGATGCTTCTTGTACGGTTTCAGATATAGCAGTAACTTTCTCCACAGTTCCCAGTCAAACCGTTTGGTATATTCTTCTTCTTTATGCATACTCATTTATTTTTCCTTTTTAAATACGTTATAACTTCTCTGATTTCCGGTCATCTTCCAATTCATGTTCAAATTTTTCCTCCAGTGCATTCTGCAAATTCCACACCCTCCTGTATAATCCTGTCTTTTGTATTAACTCCTCATGAGTACCCGACTGAACAAGCTCACCGCTTTCTAAAACGAGAACCGTATCTGCTTCAGAAAGCGTCGTAATACGATGCGAAATAATAAATGTTGTTGCTCGATGGCTTCTTTCCTTCAATGCTCTACGTATAGCTGCATCTGTTTCGGTGTCTACTGCACTTAACGAGTCATCAAATATCAATATCGGGTACTTCTTAATAAGTACCCTTGCAATTGCAACACGCTGTTTCTCTCCACCTGAAAGGGTAACTCCTCGTTCTCCAACAAGCGTTTCATATCCTTTATCAAATTCCAAAATTACATCGTGGATAGCCGCAGTACGAGCAGCCTCAAAAACTTCTGCTTCCTTAGTACCATGTTGAGCCAATCCGATGTTATCTTTAACTGACTTCGAAAATAAGAAAGGCTCCTGCAATACAATTCCAACATTCTTCCTTAACCATTTTTTATTAATATCTCTCAATTCAACGCCGTTAATTTTTACTGAACCACTTTTATAGTCATAAAGCCCTTGCAGCAGGTGTACAAGTGAACTCTTCCCAGAACCTGTTGGTCCAAGAATTGCAACTGTCTCACCCTGTTTTACCTTAAATGAGACATTTTTTAATATCGGTTTACCTCTCTCATACTCAAAGAAAACGTTCTTGAATTCAATATCTCCGTTAATTTTCGGCTTAAGTGAAATGTCAGCACTAACCTCTACAGGTTCTTTCAGGATTTCCTGGATTCTACCAAGAGAAACAAGAGCTTTACCCATATCTGTTAAAATTCTCCCCATCTGCCTGACAGGCCAGAGCAGCATTCCAACATAACTGGAAAATACAAAGAACGTTCCAAGAGTAATAACTCCTCTGGAAGCCCAGTAGGCACCAAGAAGTAATACTGTACCAATCTGCAGTAAACAGATAAAGTCGGAAACAGACCAGTACCATGCCAGTAAACGGATTAACCTATACGTCAGGTCTCTAAATTCACTGTTTACATGGTCGAATTTATCTATCTCATACATCTGACGAGCAAAAGCTCTTACCACTCGCACGCCGGTCAGGTTTTCTTGTAAGACCGTCGATAATTTCCCTTCAGACTCGTCTGAAAGCTGAAAAGCACTTCTCACTTTTATAAAAAAAATGACAGCAAAGCTGAAAATTATAGGTACAACAGCCATCGAAATTATTGCCATTCGGACATTAAGCATAAGCATTATAGGCAAAACTGCACCTACCATGAAAAGCGCTCGACCAATTTCAATAAACTGTATTGCAAAAAATCTGCGAATTGTATCAATGTCTGACGTACAACGCTGGATTAAATCACCGGTTTTCGCTTTCACATGATAATCATACGACAGATTCTGAAGATGGTCATATAACCGTTCGCGTATTTTCTTAACCATTGATTCCGATGCAATCGCAGAGCATTTTCCTTTCAGATAGAGAAACAGTCCTCGTGCCACAGTCAGCACTACTATGATTAAACTGCCAAACCACAAATTCCGTGCCAAAACACTTCTGCCACCAACAGACTCAATAACCGTTTGCAACCATCCAGGCATATTCAATGAATTACCACCAATTACTGAATCTATCATTAAACGCAGTACAAGTGGGATAACAAGCGAAACAACCGTTGCTAAACCAACTGCAATAACTCCGATTAAATAGCGAATTTTATTCCCTCTCATAAAATGCCAGATCAACCTTAATTTATCAAACATAATTTTTCATCTTTTTTTTCTTAACTGATTTCAACACCCTCTCCTCTATACAAGTAATAAACCTGTCTTTAGAGAATGCAGAAAAATTTGGCTTCAAGTAAGAACGCGTCTGGGAAAAGTATCCGGGGTAATAAAAATCAAGAGAATCGACAGTCTGTATAAGAATCTTGTAGAGAGGCGAAGATTGAAGAAAATTTCCACGTCTGAAACCCGAATTACAAACAGAAGACGTAGCCCTCCGTCTATTTGACGAGGAACAAACGTACACCTGCCGTAAGTCAGGTCAGACAATTATAATTCTAAATCTCATCACATCTACCTCTCTTCTAAATTCCACTCAGAACTTTCAATTCCTCCTTAGTATTATGTCCTGATTTCCATCA
Organism: Caldifarciminota bacterium; assembly: GCA_023127905.1. GTDB lineage: Bacteria > Hydrothermota > E44-bin80 > E44-bin80 > E44-bin80 > JAGMEZ01. The sequence goes on along the minus strand of JAGMEZ010000401.1, from coordinate 5,310 downwards.
AGCAATGAATATATATTAATTCTTCTAAATTGTCAAGATTTTTTTTATTTTTTTTACTGTTTACTAAAAAAGACATACATCGCAACAACCTGAGACAATTTTACATCCAAGATATTGAAGTTTCTAACCCTTTTATTTAAATTTTCTATGAATCCCATTCCAGTTACCTCCTTTAACGGTCAAACTATGATTACTTATAAATCTGGTTTAAACCTGTTTCTTTTAATACAAGTCTTTTAAAATACGATTATAATTATCATCGTTTTCTGCAAATTATCATAAAATGTTCACTAATACCAACTGCAGTCGGGTGCGTGCACGTCCCCATGTGAATCTTCTGCCAGTTCTTCCAGCCCTCTGGATATTTCCGAAAAAGTCTGTTCGTTTCTCTCCTGTGGTGCGAAGCAAGACCTTCAAGTCCAATCATTTCAATAACTTCCACTTTTCTCTTTCTGAACGAATTTTCCAACTCATCGGGTAGGTAAAAGTGACAAGGAGCAAAACCATATCCACCATGATAATTACCGGTCTTGTTTATTTTTAGATAAATTTCCTTTATTTCCATCTCCTCCGGGAACAGAACCAACCCGACTTTTAAAACAGCCAATCTCGAGATTACAGAGACAAATATGGGAGCACCTTTCTTTACAACCCTTATTAATTCATCTATCGATTTATCTCGTCGTTTCCTGTTCACGATATGAGACAATGCACCACCTAAACAAATAACTCCATCAAATGTTTTATTCTTAAAATTTGAAAGGTTCGTAAACGACCCTTGTAGAATTTGTTTCACTCTATTTTGGACCTTTGCTTTTTTAATTTTCTTCTTTGCGATATCCAATAACTCGGGCGTTAAATCAAGCAAGACAACATCGTACCCCAATTTTGCTAATTCAATCGTGTATCTCCCAGGACCACATCCAGCGTCCAGAATTAACCCTTTCGTCGGAAGGTACTTTTTTAGAAAGTACATAGTTGTTTCAAATTCTAACCGATGGTAAGGATCTTGAACGAGCCGCTTCCATTCTTTTATACCATATTCAGAATAGAATTTTTTGACCAATTTTTCTGTCATACAAAATTCCTTCTAATATCTTATTTACCCCTTATAGCCATTTTAACCATACAACTCGATTATCATAATATTTAATTGTCTTATATTTAACTCAACTCCTTTTCATACTTTCTTATCTCATCTTTCAAACCTTCTATGGCTTTTTCATAAATTCCCTTCATTTCTTCTTTCAAACTTTCACTCTCAATACTCGCATTTTCCGCAATCTGGCTTTTTTCTTCTTCTCTCAAACGCATTGACTTTTTTAAAGCTTCTATTCTGGATTTTATATAATGTCTTCTGCTCAACATTTTTTTTCGTTTGCTATATTGTCTTTGTAATAGAAAATACGATACAGGTAGAGTTACTATGGCACAAATTACAACGAACTTAGCAATTATTCCAAGCTCTTGTGTCAATAAAGCAATAAGAACTGCAGCAAGTCCACCAAGAATACCTAATATCTTCAGTCCCTCTTCGACCCTCTTAGTACCATGTCTCAAGGAAAGAGAATCCCTTATATCAATTATTCTATTTAAATTATTAAGTATGTATTTGATTTCACTCAAACCCCCAAGAAGTTGCTTTGTGTATCTTTGTATTCCAGCATATTTATGGAGAACCTCAGAATCAAGTACTTTATATTTTGCATTCTCAAAAATAGGCAGTCTTTGAGAGATGAAAGATGAAAATTTCATAAAGTAAAGGCTTTTCGTCTCTAATATTTGCCTTTTTTCCTGCCAGATTATCTCATGCCCTGCTTTCGTGCTTGATATTAACTCTGTTAGATCATTTTCCATATCATTGTTAAATCCGTTCACAAATTCTGAAAATCGGTCAAGAAAAGCCTGGTAATGAAAGAGAGAAATCATATCCTTCCTTAACCCATCATAGAGCTTCATCGAGACATACCTATCCTTATCAAAAAAGTATACCTCAAAATTCGGGAGTGATATGCTCCTCAGTTTATAATTTCTGAAGTTAGAAATATCCGATGAGATACAGTACATTGTAATTTTACTTCCAATACCTATCATTAAATCAGATTTTCCCATAAGAATCGCATCAATCCCTACTTCTTCTTTTAACTCCTGTATAAAACTATCACCCCGTTTAGTAATATCTCTAATTCCTTTAACTCCCAAGGAATCATAGATAAAAAGAACAAGATAAGAAAGAATGTTTTCCTCTCCTTTAATTCTTCTTTCATTATCATCAAAATCAAGGGATGGACGAACTTTCTTTCTCTTACTAATTAATTCGGAAAGCTTTAATTTAGAGAAAAATAACTTATCTGGATCATTAATCAATATAGATTTTTCACCTTTAACTTCGCAACTAAATTCAGCAATTACAATACCATCTTTAAAAACTATTATCTCTGATTCAAATTGAATTTTACATGGTATATCTTTAAACTGTTCTATCTTTCCTGAGATTAAAGGTATATGTAATCTGCTAACCCAGTTTTCAGAACGCAGCCGTGTTTCTGGATACTTCTTCTGGATATTCGTCATAAACTTATAAAGATTAATCTCTCCTCCAAGGTATAATTGATTATATATAAAAATCTTCATTCAATCCTCCATAAAATATTAAATATCCCTGAAATTGAAAATTACGCACTACACGGAGCATTCAGATAATTGTCTTGTATAGTTTATGAAATTATGTCCTTCTTGTCAAGCGAGAAAATATAAAAAAAAAGTAAAAAGGGCAGGTGCAAAACCTGCCCCTACAATAGGAGGCGAGCAAGAAGCCTTACCTGTTAATGGGAAGGCGAGGCAGGTTGAAGATTAGATAAAATTGGGATATTAATCAGAACTTGGGGTTATTTCACAGAAGATGCTCGATTCGTCCACCTCTACAATTTTAGTTTCAACATCAAATTCCTCTGTTAATGACAGGAACTGCTCTGGCTGTATCGTTGTTGCTGTGAAGCCATCTTTGCACACAATTACACCATCGTGAGTCTTTTCCCTATCGAACTCCCCAAGCAAACCTGCGTCCGACTTCATTTGAAACCATTCCAAGCGATACTTCCAGAATTTATCTGAATAACTTGAAAAGAAAACAATCCCACCGGGTTTGGTTACCCGAATACTTTCTCTCATCAAGTCACAGTGGTTAACATGGAATGCTGAAATTCCGTTCTGTATACAAACAACCCTGTTAAAAATCCTGTCACGAAAACCAAGTTTAACGGCATCCATTCTAAATAGCCTGTAGTTTGAAACGCCTTCAAGCATTTCTCTCCCAAGGAGCAAACTGTCAAGTGCAGTATCAATTCCGATTACAAGACCAGCTTTATGGACAAGCCTTGAGAGAACCCTACCATAACCGCAACCAAGTTCAAGTACAGTATCGCCTGGATTAATTTTCTCAAGAACATGTTCTACCTCTGCATCAAGGTATTGATTAACCCTTGACGGTGCAATTTCATAACAGCGTCTCAGACGCTCTGCAGATAACTTATCAGTATAATATCCGCCCATTTTTCCTTTCTGTAAATTTCTCTTAATTCAGTCTTCATTGCACTGATCTACTACTTTTTTCAGCTAATTAATTTATAGTACAAAATTCTGTTTTTATCATTTTAAGAGTTTGAACGATTCTAAAAACTTAATATCATCCTCTGAAATTTCCTTTCTTATAAGTGTAAGTACCGTTATCTGGTAGAGCCTTTTTCTAACCAAAAACAGCCGAGTCAAATAAACAGTTTCTCCATCAGCTTGTTCGATTTTCATCTCCCTTCCTGGATATTCCTCAATTGATATAACTCTTCTGCTTACTAAATTACCCTTTAAATTTACTATTGCTCCATAGCACGCTATATCCAATAACGAATCCTGAGTGCTACGCTGGACTAAAGTATCAGGGTAATCTGAATACCCGACCATATACACAACATCTTCCTGTTCAAGTGTAAGTAGGTGAAAATCAATTAGACCAATCGCAGAATTCATTTTTAATGTCTGTTTAGAAGGTTTTCCTGGCATTAGAATTGAAAATCCTCCTTCAAATGAATTGAGTTCTCTCCATGTAGACCTCTGACAACCTGCAATAACTATTAATAGAAATAAAATAATTATCGATCTCTTTTTCATAATACTATCCTCCTTCACCCCGTTAAAAAACCTTCAAACCCCTATTTTTCAGACGCTCATTCTCCCAAGCTGCAAAATTTTCAGGGGGATGAACAATCTCAGAATCAGGTTTCCGAACAAGTTTTACTGCTTTCTCGGGACATCCTGTAACACAAAGACCACAACCGATACATCGTCCGAGATCCACTAAAGCTACCCCATCCTGTTCGGATATCGCATTCACCTGGCATCGTTCTATACATATTCCACATCCTTGGCATTCATCAGGGTCAATAATGACGTAGTAGTTGGCATAGGCTACCGATTTTTCGATTCCCCACTTTGTAATGCCCAGTAGTATACCACAACAACAACCGCAACAGTTGCAGACATAGAAAACACCTTTAATTATGTTACTTACTGTATGAACCAGACCGACCTCTTCTGACTGATCCAGAATCCCCAGTGCTTCTTCCTGTGAAATATCACCTGGTCTGTCTGGACGCTCAATCGAAGAGAAGAAAAGGCAATTTTTCAAAGGGAAGTCGCACTTACGATCTCCGAGAATATCCTGCTGCACCCTACAGATACAATCACGCACACTAAATTTCTTGGCAGCCTTAAGCATTGCCCTAACATCGTCATATGGAAGGATCCATTCTGATTTCACTGCACCTTGTGCAGGAATAACACGATGCAGAGCAGGTTGTGGTTTCATAATTCCCACTGCACCACCGCTGTCCATATACTCCTCAACAAGATGAGCAAATTCATGATCCATATTTTCCAACTGCGATTCATAAATACCAACGATAAAAGGTGCAAGCCTGAAGTACGGTTTTCTTGCTTTCTTAGAGAACCATACAAGACCACGCCTGACCATCTTCATCAATCTTGACTGAACCTCCTTTACAGAAAGCCCTGTTCTTTCAGATATAATATCAACTGTTTCCATGGTCACTGTCAATTGACCCGCTAAGGACGCCTCATCTGGTGAAAAAATCTTTTTAAGAAGTGTAATCTCAAAGTAACTTCCCATTTTTAGATTCCATTTTCTTTTAATTTACTCAACTCCATAATCATCTGAGAAGTCGATTCAACTAAGATTGTATCTATTCCAACTTCTGAAGCGCTTTTCACATTATCAGGATTATCATCAAAAAAGAG
>JAGMEZ010000400.1 GCA_023127905.1 Caldifarciminota bacterium | reverse complement strand
TGGAAGTTAACCTTCGGCTGGAAGAGTTATATTGAATTGCAAGTTAAAAGTAGAAAAGATGCCTCGCCTGTTGAATTGTCTTCCTATCAATAACCATAAATAACTACAAATTACTACTAATATACAATTAATTAAAAAGCATTCTTTCATAATTTAACTTTATTATTTGACTTAATTCTACATCTTACATTACTGCTACTCCGTTAATTTCCATTATGTAAGATTTCCTTAACGATTAAAAGAAGGTCTGATGGGGCATAGGGTTTCTGGAGAAACTTAAATCCCCTTTCCTTAAAAATTGTTCTTTGGGATTTGTCATCTGCATAACCACTGCTGAACAGTACTTTAAGTTCAGGTTTTATAGACAGAAGTTCATAAACAAGTTGAGGACCGCTTTCACCTGGCATAACTACATCACTGAAGATAAGGTGAAATTGTCCTTTTTCTTTTTTAAAGATTTCCTTTGCTTCGGTTGCATTTGAAGCTGCAAATGCAACATAACCATTTTCTCTGAACACCCTTGTAGCTAATTCACGAACTACGTCCTCATCTTCAACTACCAATACAGTCTCTCCATTACCACTATACTTTTCTAAGAATATGTTTTTATCAGATTTTTCCTTTGTTTTTTTTGTGGAAACTGGCAGGTAGATTTTGAATGTCGACCCTTTTTTAGGCTCACTTTCTACATTTAACCAGCCTTCATGTTGTTTAACAATACCATAAACAACTGAAAGGCCAAGTCCTAATCCTTTCCCAACCTCCTTCGTACTAAAAAATGGTTCAAACATTCGATGGATTGTGTCTTTATCAATACCAACTCCTGTATCTGATATAGATATACAAATATATTTTCCGGGTCGTTTTTCGGGAGTTGATTTACAGTCATTCTCTTTGATAATTACATTTTCTGTCTTTATTGTAAGTCTACCTCCTTCAGGCATCGAGTCACGAGCATTCACAGCAAGATTAACTATGAGTTGTTCAATAAGATCGGAGTCAGATTTAACATATTCAAGATCTGGTTCAAGTGCAGTTGTCAAGATAATATTTTCACCGATAAGACCCTGAAGCATTTGTTTGATTCTTCTTATTGTTTCATTTATGTTTAAAAAATTTAATTGAATCTTTCGTTTTTGGCTGAATTCGAGAAGCTGTCTGCTCAATGTTGATGCCTCCTTTACTACCTTCTTTATCGATTCAATATCTTTTCGGATTGGAGAGTTATCGTCAATTTTATATAGTACTAACTCACTGAATCCCATAATACTTGTTAGCAAATTATTGTAATAATGAGCAACACCACCAGCTAACCTTCCTATCGATTCCATTTTTTGTGACTGAAGTAGCAGGGTTATCAGCTTTTCTTTATCATCGATTAATCGTTTGTGCTCGGTTATGTCCTCTATTACTCCATCTATCCATTTTATTCCACCATTACCATTATATAAAACTCTTGCTGTAACCGAACCCCATAATGGAGTACCGTTTTTCTTTTTTAATTTCAATTCTTTACCTTTTACATAACCTCTTTTTTTGATCTCCTTAATAAATTCTTTCATTTCCGATGGATTAGTGTAAAGATGTGAGACAGTAATTTTCATAAATTCCGATACCGAGCTGTAACCAAATATCTTTGCAATAGCTGGATTAGCCTGGATGAATTGTCCATGAGGTCCACCTGTGCTCCTGTATACACCTATATTCAAATTCTCAACCAGAGTTCGATATTTCTCTTCACTCTCCCTCAGTTTCTTTTCAATAATGTGTTTGTATACTGCTATTTCAATAGTAGAGTGTATATCATCTTCGCTGAATGGTTTCAATATAAATCCATAAGGTTCAGTGGCTTTAGCTCGTTGTAATGTTTCTTCGTCTGAGTAAGAAGTAAGGAAAACGACAGGTATGTTGAAGTTACTTCTTAACTGCTTTGCTGCTTCGATACCATCCATATTGCCTTTTAACTTGATATCCATCAATACTAAATCGGGTTGTTTATTGGTTACTTTTTTTAGAGCTTCCTCGCCGCTTGAGGCAATGCCTGTAACGGTATATCCCATTCTCTTTAAAGTATTTTCTATATCTTTGGCGACAATATTTTCATCTTCAACTATGAGAATATGTGTATTTTTCATCATTCATTTATGTATTATATGCGCTTTTCAGGTTTTTTAACTAATGGTTCTGCAGTTTTATTATCTTTTTTGTTAGAATGAATTTCTCTCCTTTTGATTGTACGGATAATTTAGCAAAATAGATACCCGATGAAACAGTCATTCCGTTAGAATCTTTCCCTCCCCAGACCATATTAAAAATTGGAAATTGGAAATCCTTAGACCCTGAGCTCGGAACCGAAGGGTTAGAAATTGGGAAAT
>JAGMEZ010000040.1 GCA_023127905.1 Caldifarciminota bacterium | reverse complement strand
TTTCTCTATCCTCTTGGGTAATAATGGTCGCCCGTCCCGTCTTAGCCAGAAGTTATCAGTCCCAACAGGCTCCGGTCGACACTTCATCTGATCCAGTTGATGGCACAATTCTTCAGCAGGTTTTGGTTCAATATTAAGAAGAATCTGATGGGACTGTGTGTAATTTCTATCCTTAAAGCGTACTGGCACGTCCAGTTCATCTAAAGTCCCAGCAAGTGTCTGAGCATTCTTAATAACGCGTTTGCCATAATTCTTGTCTTCGAGCATTTCCTCCATTGCAATACCTAACGCTGCGATGCGGTTCATATGTGGATTATCGATGAATCCAATACCTTCATCAAGGTCAAGCTCAAGGTATTTTCTGAGGGCATCAGCGTGTTTTTTAGAATTTGTCAGTACTATTCCGCCCTGTGGTCCGTAGAAGGTTTTGTGTGTACTTCCGAATAATACTTCTGCGCCTTCTTTCAGTGGATTCTGAAATTCACCGCAGGCAATGAGACCAAGTACGTGTGAACCATCATATACACAGTTGCAGGAAAGTTTTGCTTTTTTTATGTATGAACTGATTTGTTTTACTGGATGAGGAAAAAGAAGAAACGATGACCCAAGGATTGTTAGTTTAATTCGTTTATTAGTAATAAGTTTTATTGTTCCTTGAACGTCGATGTCAAAGGTTTTATTATTAACAGGAATGTTGAAGCGTTTTCGGTTGAACTTATCTACACCTAAAGGATACCCGCCGGTAGTAAAGGGAACCATTGCCACCTTTTCATTTGGTTTAGTAAATGCGAAGATGACAGCAAGGTCACAGATATTCCCGGATACAGGAGTAACAATTGCGTACTTCGTCTTGAACAGTCTCTTTGCCAGTTCTTCTGTTTCTTTTATTATCTTTTGTGCGATTTTAGATCCTCCATACCAACTGGTGTGATACCGACCCCCGAGGTCGCTTGCCAGAGCTTTCCGAACGCCCACAGAAAGATAATTTTCCGATGCAATGAGATTAAGACCCTTGGATCTCATTTTCTCATGTTCTTTAATATACTGAGTTATTTTAGATTTTTTCATAATTCCTCCTTGTCTCCCCCACAAGTCCCCCTTTTCTAAAGAATATCTCTCCAACAAGTCCCCCTTTGAACCATCTTGGCTCACTATTTCTTGTTATCATAATTTTATTTACTTAATAACTAATGCCTTTGAAGTTTTCGAACAATTATTTGTTTTAATTCTAATAAAATAAATACCGGTGGGAACAGTATTTCCTTTTTCGTCTTTTCCATCCCAGATAATATGTTTATAACCTTGCGTTTGCATTCTATCTAAAATGTTTGCGATTTTCTCCCCAGTTGATGAATAAATATTTATTGTAACGTATGATTTGCTTTGTAAGGCATATTCTACTGTTATGTTTCCTGAAGATGGATTGGGCTTGGTGCATACTTTAGAAATAGGAGAGGAAATTTCAATAACGGTTTCTTCTATCCCTACATTTCCATCTCCCAGTGCATAAATCCAACCGTCCCTTGTACCAACAAGAATATCAGGATAACCGTTGCCATCTATGTCTTCAATCCACCAGCATGATTCAACAGGACCGCTCATGTTTAAGTACCAGATAATATCTCCGGTTAGACCATCCAATGCATAAAAGACGCTTGTATTGTATCCTGTTCCTCCAACAACGTCATAAAACCCATCTCCAGTAATATCTGGGACAGAGACACATGCAAAAATCTGATCAGCTGCAGGCGTTGACCATAACGTACTATCAGTCAACCCGTCGATACAGTAAAAATTGTACATAGTTGTTCCAGAAGGAAGTAGCTCGTCGAAACCATTCCCGCTTACATCAGGTAGTATATTCAAATCAACTACTGTACCACCAATATTTTTTGTCCATATTGTCGATCCATTAACCCCGGAGAAAGCTGTAATTGCTCCGCTCATATCACCTGAAATTATATCGTTAACATTATCCCCATTTAGATCTCCTATGGTAATAACTGTCCATCCAGCACCTGACAAATTTTCATCCCATATTTGATTACCATTTATACCGTTGAGTGTGATAACCTGAGTATTTCCATCACCAGTGCCAATAGCTACATCGGGAATATTGTCACCATTCAGATCACCTATTTCCCGAATTCCATAAACAGCAGCACCAATGTAAGGTTCCCAAATCTTTGTTCCAGTTGCACCACTGAAAAGATATGCCCTATCAGGAGCAGAGCCCGTAGAGGCTAATATATCTATTACATCATCACCATCGATATCAGTCATAGGAGCAACTTCATATACCCATCCTCCACTTCCATATTCGTGCGTATCGTACCACCATATCGTGTCACCATTTACTCCTGAGAGAGCAAATACTGAGCGAGTTCCCCATATTGTCCCAAGAACTACGTCAGGAATAGAATCTCCATCAAGGTCTGGAACGGAAATAAGTCCTCTTTCGAGAAAACATGGATCAGCTGCAAATTTCCATATTGGATTTCCATTAATTCCGGATAGGCAATATAGGGTATCGTTCTCGCTTACTGCGATGACGTCCTGATGATTATCACCATTCACATCTGCAATATTTTTGATTGATCGTATGTGTACCAAGAATGAACCTGTTACATGATTTGACCATAAAACAGTCTGAGCAAAAAGGCAATAGGGGAGAAGTATAATAATCGCCAGAAGAGTAAATAATTTCATAAAAACCTCCTATAAATATTTCAAAAAACCAAATTTCTTTATACTTAGGCAATTCTTATTAACTTTATAATAAAGAAAAGGATTAATAATGTCAAGTATTCTTTCAGCCTCCATCCCATAATTTCTTGGGAATCTTGGGAATGGGGATGGGGACGGTGCCCCTCGACTTCGCTCGGTATCGTTGACCCTTGACAACAGGGATTAATTCTATATTATTTTTATAAAATAAAATAAAGAATTGTTATACTTTTTTTTCATGAAATGAAACTTGACAAACTTCAGATTCGTTATTAGTATTAAACTAAATGAAGGCAAAGAAGATTTACTAAATGGGAGAAATTTTGAAACAGATTTTCGTTCTTTTGTTAATTTTATCCACATGCATATTATTAAATTCAAACGAGTTAATTATTTCTGTTAGAGGAGGAAAGACACACTGCTCAACAGATATTGAATCTGG
>JAGMEZ010000004.1 GCA_023127905.1 Caldifarciminota bacterium | reverse complement strand
TAAGAGAAGAATTCAAAATTTAAATTCACTAGACGATGAATCCAAAGAGGTGCTGTATCAAAAAGCACTGGATGCACTCGAAAATAGTGTATATCCTTCATACAAAGAGATGAGTGAGTATATAAGTAGCTTAAAAGATAAAGCAACTGTCGATGCTGGCGCTTGGAAACTTCCCAATGGAGATGAATATTATAGATATTGTCTCCATCATCACACTACTACAGCCATGACACCTGGAGAAATACATAATTTGGGACTTAAAGAGGTTAGCCGCATACAGGATGAGATAAAAATACATTTTGAAACCTTAGGGATTTCTGTAAGTGAAAAATTTAGTGATTTGGCAACAGAGTATCGCAAGACAGTATCTGATAGAATTGATGAACGTTATCTTTACCCAGCCAATGAAGAAGGTAAGCAACAAACCCTGAAGGACTATCAGGCAATTATTGATACAATGAGCGTGAAGCTTCCAGACTTGTTTTCCTTGATACCAAAGGCGTCGGTCCGAGTAGAACGCGTGCCAGAATTTAAAGAACAAACAGCAGGAACATATTACCAATTTCCTAAACTTGATGGATCTTCTGGTGGAATATTTTACGCAAATCTATCATATCAACATTTTAAACCAAGTATGAAAGCTTTAGCGTATCATGAAGCAATACCCGGACACCATTTTCAAATAGCTATTGAACAGGGGTCACCAGACTTTAGACTATTCAAGAGTCTCTTTTTCTTTACCGGCTATACAGAAGGATGGGCATTGTACGCAGAGAAACTTGCAAAGGAATACGGCTTTTATGATGATATTCATAGTTTAATTGGTTGTCTCTGGTCAGAGCTCTTTCGAGCTGTGCGTCTGGTTGTGGATACAGGTATCCATTATAAGAAATGGACTCGCGAGCAGGCGTATCAGTATATGTTGGATAACGTAGGATGGGCTGGATATGGAGAGATTGATCGTTATATTGTATGGCCGGGACAGGCATGTGCGTATAAAATCGGTGAGCTAAAGATATTGGAACTGAGGGAGCAGGCTCAGAAAGAATTAGGTGAAAGATTTGATATCAAAGATTTCCATTCAGTGGTATTGAAACAGGGTTCTGTACCTCTGGAAATTTTGGAACACTTGGTAGATGAGTATATAAAAGCTAAAAAAGAGTAATAATCTTAAATTCCTATCTTACTTCTTAAAAACATTCAATTTTGATAGCAAGACAGGACCGATGAACAGGTCTCCCAGAAGAGCTATAATTATAGCAGTGCCTGAAAGTATCCCAAAATTTACAAGTATTTTGGTTTCAGAAAGAAGA
>JAGMEZ010000399.1 GCA_023127905.1 Caldifarciminota bacterium | reverse complement strand
TGTGTTTATCTGTGTTTATCTGTGGCTCAATGTTTTGGTGTGTGGGGAAGGGTAATACACAATTATGTTGTTTCTTTGCGTTCACTTCGGTCTGAGTATGTATGATAACAAACAATTACTCAGTGTCGATGACTTTGCGGTGAAATAATTTTTAACTATTATGAATGATATTCTTCTTGGCTGTATTCAATGTGGAAAGTGTACGGGAGGTTGTCCAGTCTCGGTTAGGTCTTCTCTTAATATACGAAAACTAATCTATAGATCCCTTATCAAAATAAAGGATAAAAACAAAGACCTTGGTATCTGGGAGTGTACGACCTGTTCAACCTGCTCTATCAGATGTCCAAAAGGTGTTAACGTTGTTGACTACATAATTGATCTGAGGAGCGATGAGATTGAAAGAGGTAAGGTTCAGCCCCAGGTAAGGGATACATTAGAAAGTGTTTTTAAATTTGGCAACCCGTGGGGAAGGGTACGAGAAAAGAGGGCAGACTGGATTGAGGAAAATGGTGTGAAAATTCTTCAACCCGGAGAAAAGACAGAGTTTCTCTATTTTGTTGGTTGTACACCCTGCTATGACACACGAACACAGGAGGTTGCTCGTGCTATGGTAAGGGTTCTTAAAACCGCCTCGTGTGACTTTTCTATTCTTGGAACAAGGGAAACATGTTGTGGAAATGAGATAAAGAGGATGGGTGAGGTTGGGCTGTTCGAGATGCTCATTGAGGATAATTCGAAACTTTTCAAGGGAATTAGCATTAAGACACTTTTCACAACGTCGCCGCACTGTTACAATACATTTAAGAATGAATATCCCGGGTTGGACTTTGCAATAGAGCACTACACCACGCTTATCAACAGATTTATCAAAGAGGGACGAATCAATCCGGAAGGAAAGTTTGAGAGGAAAGTTGTCTTTCACGATCCGTGTTTTCTTGGTAAACAGAATGATGTCTTCGAAGAGCCAAGAGAAATTTTAAGAGCAATTCCAGGTATTGAACTTGTCGAGTTTGAGAGGTCAAGAGAGAAGAGTCTTTGTTGCGAAGGTGGTGGTGGTAGAATGTGGGTAGAAAGTGAATCAGAGGAAGAAAGGCTTGCTGTTACAAGGGTTAAGGATGCTGCTGACCTCAAAGTCGATGTTATTGCAACAGCCTGTCCATTCTGTCTTCTTACTTTAGAAGATGCCGTTAAAACGTCGAATCTTGAAGATAAGATCAAGATTATGGACATAATTGAAATACTTGATTGGGTAACAAAAGTAGAAAATGACAAATTAACGGACTAAACGATAATAACGATCTAAACGATCAAAACGAAGGTTAATTGAAAAGGTTAGTTATGAATAGTAGATTGCTTCAGAAGTGAGTATGAAAGTATATTCGCAATGACACTTTTACAAAATAATAAATTACTAAATAACTTAATTACTCAATTACATTATTTAACATTGCAAAATTAGAGAGGAGGTATGATGGATATTGCAGTATGCATCAAGAGGGTACCTGAAACAGCAGAAGCAGCAGTAAATATTGATTCCTCTGAGAAGCGAATCGTTGAGGATCAACTTGTTTTTGACATCAACGAAGCTGATAATTATGCACTTGAGGAAGCGCTGCTTCTTAGAGAAAAAGAAGAAGGTGAAATTACACTTTTTACTGTTGGACCAGAGAAGTCAGATGAGGTTATGAAGATGGGACTTGCTAAGGGTGCAACGAGAGGAGTGAGAATTACGCCTGAAAATCTCGACAGTATCGACTCATATACAATTGCGAAACTGCTTGCAGAACAAATAAAGGAAGGTAAATTTGACATTATCCTTACAGGATGTATTTCGAGTGATGCAGGGAATTCGCAGGTTGGTGTTACGCTTGCTGAACTTCTTGGAATCCCACATGCGAGTCTTGTCATAAAGATGGAGTTAGAAGACGGTAATGCAATTGTACAAAGAGAACTGGAAGGAGGACTTCTTGAGGAACTCAAGATAAAACTTCCTGCAGTCTTTACCATTCAAACAGGTATAAATGAACCGAGGTATGCGTCAATACTTGGAATTAAAAGGGCAGCTCAGAAGGAAATAAAGGTGGTTGGGCATATTACTGGAGAGGGAATGAAGACAGAAATAGTTAAAATGTACTATCCACCAGCAGGAAAGATGGCAGAAATTCTTGAAGGAGGACCAGATGAGGTGTCGGGTAAACTCTGCGAAGTCTTGAAAGGGAAGGGATTACTATGACAAAGGATATTTATGTTATTGTAGAGCACAGGCAAGAAAATATAAGAGATATTACATTTGAGCTGCTAACAAAAGGTTACGAACTGAGTAAGGATAGAGGTAAGCTTAATGCCGTACTGCTTGGTTATCAGAACGAAAAACTTGTAGATAGCCTTAAACCTTTTGCCGATACAATTATCAACATAGAGGATGAACGGTTGAAAGATTTCAATGCGGAATATTATCAGATTGCCCTATCCAGTCTTTTACAGGAGAAAAAGCCATTTATTACGCTTACCGGGCAGACCGCTTTTGGTATCGATTTTGCCCCCAGTCTTGCCACTTCTCTTGATATGCCCTATACAGCAGATTGTATTAATGTAGAAATTGATAACGAGAAGGTGTTAACAGAGAAACAGATTTACGGAGGAAAAGTCAACTCAAAAGTCTTACTTGCAGATAATTGGGGCTATATTGTCTCATTGAGACCCGGTTCGTTCGCTCCCAAAGAGGGTGAATTGAGTGCAGAAGTTACTACCGTTCCCTCTGCCATAACCGAGGATATCGATTATAGAAACTTCGTGCAGTATGTAGAAGCAGTAAAGGGAGAAGTCGATATTACTCAATCTGACATTGTTATTGGAATCGGGAGGGGGATTAAGGAAGATAAGAACCTTCCTTTAATGGAAGAATTTGCTAAATCCATTGGAGGTGTTCTTGCCTGTTCAAGACCGGTTGTGGATGCAGGATGGCTGCCAAAGGACAGACAGGTTGGCTCATCAGGGAAAACTGTTAAACCAAAACTCTATATAGCAGTTGGGATAAGCGGTGCATTCCAGCATGTAATGGGTATGAAGGCTGCGGATATAATTGTTGCAATAAACAAAGACCCTAATGCACCAATATTTACAGTTGCAGACTACGGAATAGTCGCCGACCTCTTCCAGGTTATCCCTAAGCTCAATGCGAAGATTACTGAGATGAAAGGTGCATAATTAGGAGTAGGTTCAACACGAACCAACCCTCTATGCTCTATTTAAAGTAGCGTTGGGGCTTGTCCC
>JAGMEZ010000398.1 GCA_023127905.1 Caldifarciminota bacterium | reverse complement strand
CTTTTTTGCAGTATTCGAGGTCTACCTCCTGTTTGGCGTCTTGAAAATATCCTATACTGATAAAAGGGGTTTTAGGAGAAACAATATCGAGTGCTTCAACTCCCATCCTTGCGAGTGCATGGAAAATAAGCATGGATTCTTCCCAGGGTCTCTCCCCAAGTTCAAAAAGATACATTAATACCCCCAGTTTAATACGGTATAAAATTAGTCTTCTTATTCAATCGTAGTATAAAAGCACTGAGCAATTTTGCAACATTCTCTAAGTCCTTCAGATTCACAAGTTCAACAGGTGTATGCATATATCTATTAGGAATACTCACAAGACCTGTTGCCACACCAGCCTTTGTTAACTGTATTACATTTGCATCTGTGCCTGTACCCCTCGGTGCTCCTTCAATCTGGTAAGGTATCTTTTCTTCCTTTGCAGTTTTTACAAAAAGGTTAAAAACCTTTGGATTGATGTTAGGTCCCCTTGCTATTACAGGTCCCTCACCCATTTTGATATCACCAACCTTTTTCTTCTCGACTGAAGGAAAATCCGTTGCAAAGGTTAAATCTATGGCAATACCTACATCAGGTGAAATTCCGTATGCACTTGTTTTCGCACCCCTGAGTCCAATCTCTTCCTGTACTGTAGCAACACCGAAAACAGATGCTTTTGGCTTTTTTGACGAAAGAAGTCTCATGGTTTCGCTCACGATTAATGCTCCTGCCTTATCGTCGAATCCTCTCGCAACTACCATATCACCATTTAAAACCTCAAAACCAACTGCCGGCACCGCTGGGTCTCCTATGCTTATTTTAGATCTTGCTTCTTTTTCATTCTTTACACCAATGTCAATCCATAACTGGTCAATCTTTGCTACCTTTCCTCTTTCCTCCTGATCGATAAGGTGAATGGGTTTTTTCCCAATCACGCCAAGAATCATTCCCTTCTTCGTTTTTATCCATACCCTCTCACCAGGTACAAGATGGAGATCAATCCCGCCAATAGTCGAAAAATAGATATACCCTTCTTTATCTATATACCTTACCATATAACCAATCTCATCAATATGTCCGGCAAGCATTACTCTCGGTGAACCTTCCTTATTTAAAATACTAATAGAATTTCCGTGTACATCTGTCGTTACTTCATCTACAAAAGATTCTGTTCTCTTCTTCCATACCTTCATTGCATCTTCCTCAAACCCGGAAGGACTAAAACTGTTTATCAGTTTCTCTAAAAATTCAAGAGATTCCTTCTTCATTCTTTCTCCTTTCCGCTTATCAAATGAATTTTATTGTGGCGACTTAATCTTTGCATTTCTTATGTGACGGACTATCATGATCACACTGACTCTCTCCAACAGCAAGCTCACCATTTATATAATTCTCAATTACTTTTTCCACTAATCCTGCTGCACCTATTATAGTTTCAATCTTGTATTGAGCAAAAAACCCCTGAGCCCTTGGTCCCATTCCTCCTGCTATAATACACCCTACGCCTCTTTCTGAAAGAAATGCAGGCAGTACCCCAGGTGCGTGTCCTGGATTTGGAACCCTCTCCTTCTTTACAACGCTTGCATCCTCTATATCCACTATGGTATACTCGGGACATCTCCCAAAATGGGATGCAACACTCAATCCATCTGTAGATATGGCAATACGCATAATCTACCTCCTTGTATAATGCTCAGGCATAATTATATATTATATCTGATGCTTTATAAACTTTTAAACAACATCCTATTATGCATTCTGGATGTGAATCTCTGACTTTCATCTGTGTAATCTCTCTATTAATCAGTGCAATCAGACATCCTGGCCTTTACAGGATGTATTCTTATCTCCGGTTTCATAGTAACCTCTACATTGAGCGAATTTGAAACCATACATCTTCTTTTTGCTTTTATCAAAAGCTCCATTACTGCATCTTCTGAGTTACTTTTTTCGATTACAACAATTGGTCTTATTTCAATCTTGTTAAACTTAAAAATGCCACCCTTTAGCTGTGCCAACCCTTCTGCCTTACTCTTATAAGCAACAATACTGCACTTATATTTTTTTATCAGGTCAAGAAATGTAGTCATAATGCAAACTTCAACCGAGGAAACGAAAAGATGTTCAGGCGACCAGTAAACTGGTTTTCCACCAAACTCAGGAGGACATCCAACTCGAACATCGTGTTTTTGCTCTGACTTGAGCACTCCCTCTTTGCCAACCTTCCACTCGGTTTTTGTCTTGTATTCATAAACCCTTGGGGTAAAAGTCAACTTCCTGTCTTCAAACCATCCCCTGTTTGCCTGCGGTTTTGCATCCAATCCTGGAATATATGGCTTTATATCTAACACGGGAGTACCGTTAATAGCATCGATCCCTTTCACTTTTAAAACGTTTCCTTTTCTTTCAATAAGTTCAACAACCGCGTAACCAAATGGTGTTGGTCTGTTTGGTGAACGTGTAGCAAAAAGACCATGCTGTTCCGTATCCCATGGAGTTGTGACAGATAAGGAGAACCCTCCGGATTGATGAAGCAGATAAAAAATGTGAAGATGTGAAAAACGTTCTATATCCTTAAGCCCATCGCAGTATTTCTGTAATATTTCTATTTCTGAAACTTCATCTTTTCCTTGATGAGGTGCTTCATCCCTCGTTTTATATATTGATTTTATTACACCAATTGCTTCTGTTTTACCTTGCGCCATAATAGTGTTTACCTTTAAAATTCAAGATTTTTATTTTACCATTTTTTCTGAAAATGTCAAGATATTTGACAACCTCATTTCTGTTAAGACCCAAGGATGCTGAAATATCTTGCACAGTAACAGGTCTCCTTTTAATCATTTCCAAAATCCTCTCCGCATTCTTTCTAAAAGTAGTCTTTTGCAATTCTTTCTTGAAGTCAGACACTATCTCACATTTCTCTCCAAATATATTCTTAATCTTCCTCAGTTCCTGTATGCCCAATGGCAGTGTAGATATTACACATGGTGGACGTACAACTGTGTTTAACTGAATTCTATCAAATGCTGCCTTTCCAATAATCGATTCGAAGAGTTTTACCTCTTCAGCGCTATTATTTACATCTTTGACTAACATAATCTCGAGCCAGATTTTCCCCCTGAATTCCTTTCTAAATTCGAGAAGACCCCTAACAATATTGTCGAATTTTAAAGACGAAGGTGGTCGGTTTATGAACTTAAAGGTTCTCTCTCTTGCAGCATCAAGAGATGGAACTACAAGATCTGCTTCAAGAAGGCTTTTCCTTACCTTCTCATTATAAAGAAGTGAACCATTGGTTATCACTGCAACAGGAATATTTGTTAATCTCTTCGTTTCTCTGATAAGAAATCCAATACCTGTATTGAGTGTCGGCTCACCAGAACCAGAAAATGTGATAAAATCAATTTTCTGTTTTGTAAGTAGAGCCTTCCCTATCTGTAATAGAATTTCTCTTCTTTCAATATATTCTTTCCTTTGAATTGTTTTCTTTATCGTTTTACCCAGTTGACAGTAGATACAGTCATATGTACAAACCTTGTATGGTACAAGGTCAACACCAAGAGAGAACCCAAGTCTTCGTGATGGAACTGGACCATAAATATACCGCTTTTCTTTAATATCTTCTTGCACCAAAAATCCTCGTTCCTATTCTGACTATGTTGGTACCTTCCTCTATTGCAACCTTGTACGAATTTGACATTCCCATCGAAAGATACTTCATCTCAACGTTTTTGATTTTTAGCGAACTGATTCTTTCAAAGACCCTTTTTGTCTCCACAAAAAACACTCGTGCATCCTCAGGATCGCCAAATAACGGTCCCATTGTCATTAATCCCATTACCTTAATATGTGTAAAAGTCGCAATTCTCTTTATAAGTTCATCAGCATTCTCAGGGAAAACACCAGCTTTCTGCGATTCCCTTCCACTGTTTATCTCAATCAGGATGGGCATAACCTTACCCAGCAATGCACATCTTTTATCGATTTCTTCTGCAATTTTCACTGAATCTACGGTCTCAATCATATCTATAAATCCAACAACTTTCTTTACCTTGTTTCTTTGAAGGTGACCTATAAAATGGTATTTAACCCTATCTGTAATAACGTTCACTTTCTTTTCAGCTTCCTGCGCATAATTTTCTCCAATTACCTGTAATCCTGCTTCAACAGCTTCAAGTATTTCTTCTGGTGTCCTCGATTTTGTTGCAGCAACGAGCATTACATCTTTTGGCAATTCATCGAAAATCATCTTGACATTCTCTTTTATACCCACTCCAAACCTCTCTTTTTAAAACCTTCCCACCTCTTCTACTATCTTTTTCCTATCCAAAATATTCCTCGATCGTTTTCCATATTTTTTTTATTTCTTCTGTTGCACAATTTTCTGAATATTCAACGGCAGGCATTCTGTTAACAATTGATTCTGTAATTCCTTGCTCAAACGGAATTTTACCAAAAAGAGGGATTCCCTCCTTTTCGCACCAATCTTGAATAGTTTTGGAGTTCTCACTATTTATATCATACTTGTTTATCACACAGGCAGTTTTCACACCGAAATGTTTTGCAACTAAATGCACCCTTTCGAGATCGTGTATCCCTGAGAGTGTTGGTTCAGTTATCGCAAGCGCAAGATCCACACCTGAAATTGCTGCAATAACAGGACAGCCAATTCCAGGGGGTCCGTCGATAATGACATAATCCATTCTTCTCTCATCTGCAATCCGCTTTGCTTCCCCTCTTACCACTGAGACAAGTTTACCGGAACTCTCCTCTGCAATACCGAGTTTTGCATGAACCATTGGTCCATATTTCGTTGTTGAATTAAACCATTCTCCTGAAATACACTCCTCCATACTGATTGCTCCCACAGGACAGACATAGGTACAAATAGAACACCCCTCACAGGAAATAGGATTGATATAGTAACTGAACGCTGTATTATCCTGATCTCCCTCTATTATCTCTTTAATAGCATCGAATCTACAAACCTTTATGCATTCCCCACAACCTGAACACAGTTTATCATCAATCACTGCTTTTTTGAGACCAATAAATTCATGGGTTTCCTGTATCACGGGATGGAGAAGCAGATGGAGATCTGCCGCATCAACATCGCAGTCACATAGTACCTTCTTCTCTGCAAGTGCTGCAAAAGAAGCGCAAACAATCGTTTTTCCTGTTCCGCCCTTACCACTTATAACTACAATTTGTTTCATTCATCTTCTTCCTTGTATAATAAATTATATCCGATTGCTCAGAATGGAATAGCGAAACTCGTTTTGCGTAAGAAACGCAGAGCAAGCTCTGCTACTCCAACATGCAGGCTAATCCTTCCTATTTCAAGAAACTTAATTTACTCAGGACAGACACCTGCAATTACTTTCTGCGGACTCTTTAATGCATACTATCCTTTTCTTGTGCTCTTGTGTCTTGTGCTCCTGTGCTCTTTTTTA
>JAGMEZ010000397.1 GCA_023127905.1 Caldifarciminota bacterium | reverse complement strand
CAGGAACTTATTATGACAATCATAAGTTCACAGGAAAAGAGGAGGATGGTTCAGGTTTGTACTATTTTGGTGCACGGTATTATGATAAGAGTATTGGACGCTGGATTTCACCCGACCCTGCTTCATATCCTTCTGATTTAAGACTCAACCAGCCACAATCCCTTAATCCTTATGTGTATTGCTGGAATAATCCTTTACGTAGGATAGATAAGGATGGAAAGGAGCCTTTTACTCTTAGTATAGCTACCTGTATGGCAATTGGGACTGGGACAGCTGTTGGAACTGATTTTATTGTCTCGGCTGCATTAGCTGGGAAATCACCAGTGGCATACTGGAAAAGCGGTCAGTATTCCATGAAAAGGATGGCGGTTGTTGGGGGTGTTGGAGCAGTATCTGGTGCGGCTTTTGGAGTTGTGTCTGGACTGAGTATATCAGTTGCTGCTAAGGTATTACTCGGTGCAGGAATAAACATATTTGGCAAGCAAGTAACAAAGGAAACATTGGAAGGTAAGAGTATAACACTTGAGGAAGGACTTATTGCAGGAGCTACAGGTGGTCTTTCAATGGGGTTAGGTTTGGGTTTAGGAAAACTGGTTGGCTTATCTCCACAAAATATTCAACCAGCACTTGGTGGTGCTGCAACTGGACTTACATCTGCGGATGTTATTGAAACCATTATTAAAAGAAGTATTGATGAGGAACAGGAAAGCACACCACCCGCTCAGACTTTACAATATCAATATGAACATGCACCTGCAGATCCAGACGTTTTGTTAAATAGGGAGGGAAACGAACCCTAGCGTTGTGTGTAAAAATGAAACCGATATATGCAAAGAGGGCAAATTTAAAAAGGAATCTATTTATTGGCTTTTTTATAATACTGTTTGTTCTTCTTGTATTTGATAAAAATCTACATGCAGTGGTATTTTGTGCTGTAGTATTTCTTTTTACATCAGCCATAGCCATCCGGGGATTCATTAAAAGATTAGAAAACAAAAAACAGTTTTCTCAATTAACAGGGAGAGAGGTGAGAAAAAAGGAATTTTTGATACTAATGATCTTTGGATCATTTTTTTCAGCAATTATTTCTTTAGTGAGGGGATTTTTCCCAAAGATCTTAGTGGGGATATATCTATTTATAATTTTATTAGTATTTTTCACTAATGGTGTAAAAAGAATAATTAGTAAAAAGAGGCTTCCTTTGTTACTCAAATATTTACAAATGGATCCCAGTATAAAAAATTTTGAGAAGGTGATAGATGCGCATCTTTCTATAAATGATTTTGCAAATGCATCAAAGTATGCATATAAGGCGATAGAGCAGTATCCGGATTCAGCTGTTCTGCTTACATGGCGGGCAATCGTTTATCGTCGTTTAGAAAAGGATGAGAAGGCAGTTCCATTGATAAAGAAAGCCCTTGAGATAGAGCCTCGTAATAAGTTTGTAAGGAATGAAGCATCTGGCTTGCAGAGTTTGGGTTTTAAGGTGTTTCCACCACCAAAAAGATTTTGGAAGTTGTGGCCATAATATTTTGACACGGGGAAATGTCCAGAAAAGAGAATAATCACATGAAAAACAAATTTTGCACCATATTTTTATATTTATTTGCATTAGATGGAATCCTCGGACTTTTTAGAGGAACAACAACTCTTTTAGGTTCTGATATTTCCCACGGAGCATTATATCAATTTTTTGCAGGCGTTTTCACCTTTGGTATTGTAGCATGTGCTGTTGTGCAGATAACTATAGGATTTGTCCTGAAATTACGCTGGTCTGCAAGAATTATTGGTATGTACGTTATATTTTATAGCATCATAAGTATAATTATCGGTTTTGTGTTTGGCATCTATTCTGGTTTGCAGGGTTTAAGTGCTGTCGAAGAACAAACCCTTGTGCTCTTAAGATCATCCTTTCTCAATATTTATGGCATAATAATTGGATTAGTTCAGGTCATTCTCTTCTTTTGGGCATTAAAAGATTTATCAAAAGGTCATTATTTGTATAAGAAATAGGTTGGAGTGGGCATCCTTGGTTGGGTCCTTTGTATTATTTTTTCCTTAATCTATAATCTGCTTGCAAAAAGAAAAGGACTACTCTTAGAAATAACCGACCACGGTACAATTGAAGAAGATATTAAGTCAACTCAATAAGAATAGTTCTACTTTCGTCAATTATTAATCTTTTCCCTTGCAAATTTTTTTATTTGCTGGTAGGATAGGGTAATGAATAAAAAAGAAATTCACAGTCCACTTGTGATAACGATGGAGGGAGGACCTCTTGCACAGATCGTGAAACAGTATAAATACAGAGCCTTTGGTGATTTAAGATTTGAATCAGGAACTTATTATGACAATCATAAATTCACAGGCAAAGAGGAGGATGGTTCAGGTTTGTATTACTTCGGTGCACGTTATTATGATAAGTCAATAGGGAGGTGGATTTCTCCCGACCCTGCTTCAATGCCTTCTAATCTGAACCTCAACGACCCGCAAACCTTAAATCCCTATGTCTATTGTACAAATAACCCCTTGAAGTATATTGATCCAAATGGAATGTATCGTATACTATATGAACGATATGCTTTCTGCACTACCGCAGGACAGATAGCACGAGAAGAATTAGCCAGTCTTGTACCTGGAGTTGGACTTGGATACACGATTTTTAGAAGAGCAACAGGAGATATAACAGTCTCACCTGCAGATTGGGCATTAGGAGCAATAGGTGTAATCCCACTTATCAGTAAAGCTGGGAAAGCCATTGGTGTAGGAGGAAAAGTCGCATATGGTCTTGCTATTGGGGGTCGTATATCCAAAGGAGTTACAACTATATCAACTATTGCACACCTAGGTGCCTCAGAGGCATATGTCGATCAAGTGATTTGGGGGATGGCAAAACGTGAAGGAATTGTTACCTCTATAAATGATGCAGTTATCCTTCAGGGAACAAAAGGAAGTGATTTCCAAGAGATTATAAAATTTGTAAACCTTATGAATTCAATTAAAGTTAACTGGAAATTTGAGAATCTTTCGGAAGAAGATCAGGGAAAATACAAAGAAAAAGGATGGGATAAATTGGTTGGGGAAGCAAAGGAGGATATAAAATGGTAGTTATAAATTCAATCCTTTTACGATTCACAATTTTTGTATTGTTTCTATTTAATGTTTTTCTTTTTAATGGATGCAATCATAATACTTTCGATGAGTATCCCGATATATCAAACTCAATACTTTTCACTGCATATAAACCACATAAGAGCTGGACAACACCTAAATATTACAGGGAGATATATTTAATAAAAGTTGATGAGCGTGGAGAATTATTTCAGTTAACAAGGGATCGTTCAGAAGAGCAGAATCCAATCTGGTTATCTGATGGAGAAACTATTGCTTTCTTAAGATTCAGAGGAAGAATAGAAGAACCTTTTATAGATATATTTATAAAAAATTTATCCAACGGAAAAGAGAAAAGAATTATAAAATGTGATCAGGAGGATGAAAATATTGGTTTTGGGTGTCTCAATTTTTTTGACAATCTTTCAGCTGGAAAAAATAACAATCTCTTTTTTGAAGAAGGTAAAACTTCATTTTATAGTTTTAATTGGTCCGGTAGTGAAATAGAAAGGCTATTTTATTATAAAGATTTAGGATTTTCTTTTACACCTGAAGTTTCAACCAATCCTATAGTTGAGCCTTCTGTCTCTCCTGATGCAAAAAAAGTTATATTTATAAATCAGAATGTAGAACGGATTAAAGGAGTTATGAAAAAATCTATCCCAGGTAGTATTACAGGTGCGAAAAGGAAAGAGATTGCAAATGGTATTGCATGGAAATTGAAGGAAATTTGTGTTTGTAATATTGATGGATCAGATTTTACGATACTTACCGAAGATACTTTTCCCGATTTTTCTCCTAAAATTTCTCCAGATGGACAATTCATTGCTTATGTATCAGAAAGGCCTCCTTATAGAGTTATTCGAGATACTATTCCTACACCGAGATGGCTTGGTGGAGGAACTCAAGTAGTATCACGAAAGGAGGGTAACTTTGATATCTTTGTAATGGATACAGAGGGACAAAATCTAAGGAGACTTACAACTGATCCGGGTAGAGATACAGAGCCTACTTGGTCACCTGATGGGAAGCAAATTGCTTTTATCTCAGACCGCAGTGGTCGAAATCAGATATGGGTAATGAATGCCGATGGGACTAATCAACATCAATTAACTCACGGTGACCTTATATGTGATAGTCCTTGCTGGTCACCAAAATAAATATGAATAAATTAAAAAGGGTAATTATATATTCTTTATTTGGAGGTATTGCTGGTGGACTGATAGCCTTTACTTCATTAGCGGTCCAAACACACCATTATTCGTGGAAGATATTCCTTTTAGGATTTGTGGGTGGTATTTTAATAACTATCTTCATAGGTATTGAATTTATTAAAAAATAGAGGAAGTTTCAGTCAAAATCTAATATCGACTGTAGCATATAGCATATGGGCAAGTATGGTGGCATATGGTATATGGGGACAGCATATGCCATATGGTCATATGGGACACATATGAGGACACATATGGACAACATGTGGGGACAGGAGTAAACCCTGTGAAATAAGGTTATGCTCAAGGCATTTTACTATTTCA
>JAGMEZ010000396.1 GCA_023127905.1 Caldifarciminota bacterium | reverse complement strand
AATATTCATAGACAGCGATTGTGTTGCACAAAAAAATTACATCCAAAATGTTATAGATTCTATGAAGTCAAAGGATACAGTGGCTGGCGAAGCTGTTTCTCTGAAGTCTAATAAGGTGTTTGAGAGGAGTGTTAATCTAATGAATGATGTTTTGCAAAACCGTATATTGTTTAAAAAGGTAGACACGCCTGGGAAATTTCTCAATGCAGCCGAGTCAAACAACTTTGCTATTAGAAAATCTGTTTTCAGGAAAATAAACGGATTTGATGAGAAAATGGGAAAAAACTCTATCCTTTTGGAAGACCAGGAATTTTTATTCAGGGCTCTGAAAAAAACAAATAAATTCGCTTACAATAAGAGAAATAAAGTAATCCACAAGAGGAGGGATTCGATACGGAGTTTTATCAAACAATACTACTCCAGGGGTCTTGGGTGGTCCTATTCCATAATTAAACACAGGGGAAAGTACTGTGGCAAATTTTATATCTTCTTATCATTATTCTATTTTGTACTAATAGCTTTACTCATTTCCTCCTTTTTCAACGTCAATTTATTTGGATATTTTCTGTATATTTTCCTTCTTCATTTAATTTCATTGTTTATGCTTCAGATTTTGGTACTCTATAAAATTAAAAGAAATGTACTCAGAAATTTAACTCCCTGGATATTGCTTTTCTTTACCCTTCTTATACGGTTCTTATCAACTACAATTGGAATATATGTGGGTATAATAAAGTTCTCTCATAAAAATAGACTATAATATCAAATCTCATTTTCATAATTTCTGTTACCCAGTTTTATAAAGTCCCAGAGTACACCGCTTCTTTTCCTCCAGAAGTTCACGTTTTGTTTTATTATCCTTAAGGGCTCTTTTGTTTTTCTGATTCTTCTCCAGATATAAGATGGTTTGATATAATAACCCCTGTAAGCCTTCCCTATAATTTCAACCATTTTATCCGAAGGCATATCGCAAAAAGAGGTAGAGGTGAAATCGTATTTGTCCCATTCCTTTCTTGGGAGGGAATTGAAAATCTCCGACCCCGGGAGAGGTGTGAAGAGATTGAACGTGACGAAATCCGGTTTAATCTCACTGGAGAGTTTAACCGTGTTCTCGATGCTCTCGAAGGTTTCCCCAGGATATCCGAGCATGAAGAAACCGACACTCTCCATACCTATTTCATCACAGAGCCTGAATGCTTTCCTTACTTGATTCACCCTCGCTCCCTTTTTCATCAGGTCGAGCATTCTCTGATCCCCGCTTTCCACACCGAATTGTATCTGATAACAACCAGAATCCCTCATCTTTCTGAGCATTTCTCTATCAACTGTGTCCACCCTTGACAAACACCTCCAACTCACATCGAGTCTTTCTTTTTGTATGAAATCACATATTTCCATAACCCTTTTTTTATTTATTGTGAATGAATCATCAAAAAACGTCAAATCTTTAAAACCCTTATCTCTTAGGAATTTCGCCTCCCCAAAAACATGTTCTGCGCTTCGGTATCTGTATTTTCTAGAATAAAATTTCGCTGAGCAGAATGTACACTGAAACGGGCAACCGCGTGAGGTTATCATAAACGCTATGGGATTCCTTTTCGCTATGATATCAAAGTATTTTTTTGAAAGAAGGTCTATAGCTTGAAAGGGGAGGGAATCAAGATTTTCAATCGGCTTTTCATCCTCATTTACACGAATTCTGTTTTTGTCTTTCCACGTTATTCCCCTGACTTCTTTGATATCACGCCCTTCCTCAAGACATCTTGCCAGATTGACAAGGACTGTGTCGGACTCTCCTCTCACCACAAAATCACAATATTTTATAAGCTCCTTGTGGAAATACGCAGCATGCACACCTATGAGCACGACTTTAGGTCTGTTTAATTCTTTAATCTTCTGGGATAACCGAATGTCGTAATTGATTGTTGGCGTGCCTGTATTGATCACGACCAGGTCAAACTTATTCACCATTCCGACTTCAAACTCATCAACCCGTGCATCCAAAATCTTCACATCAGCATTTGAAAATTCTCTCAAAGTTGAGGATATGTAAGCCAAACCTATTGGTGGCCATGTATAAGGCGCCTTTGAAGGAACACCCGTACATCTGGTGAGAATCGGATCCATTGAAAGTTTTCTTTGCGAATATGAGGGGTTCAGCAACAGGATTTTCATAATATATTAATCACAATATAGTTTTAAAAGTTGTTTATCCCCAAGACTATAAAATTATCAGTCAATTATAATTTTTAATTTATCGCTGCTTCTTAGCTTTCTTATTTCCCGGATACAAAAAAATAAAACTACATAGTAGGGTATCTGGGTTATTATTAAGGAAGAAGCCATATCCATTTAGTCCCTCTCCTTTAATTTTCTTATCCTTTCAAACTCCTTCCTGAGTTTATGAAGCTCGTACGCCATTATTATGCAGGCTATCCCCAGAGGTATCTGGCTTATAATTACTGCCTCTCCTGTGTTCATAATTCACCTTAGATTTATTGTTAAGGAGAGTCTTTAAAAGTTTTAATTTCAAATCATCTTTATGAAGAGGTTGGATTTGAAGGTTGGCTTCTCCTGCAACA
>JAGMEZ010000395.1 GCA_023127905.1 Caldifarciminota bacterium | reverse complement strand
CAAAAAGAATATTTTATTTGCTCTTCTTGTAGGATTAGGTATCGGTTTAGTTTTCACGGTTTTCTCTGAATATCTCGATACTTCCCTTAAGGAACCGAAGGATATAGAAGAATTCATTGGCGAACCCACTTTAGGTATTATTCCAAATATAAACCATAAAGAATTCATTGGCAAGTATGGCGATAATGGAAAGGTAAATGATACGAAAAGATTGCTTCTAACACACTATGCACCACGCTCTGGTGTCTCTGAGGCATATAGGTCACTAAGAACAAACCTCCAATATTTTAATCCTGATAATCCCATCAAGTCTTTACTCATTACAAGCACAATTGCAAAAGAGGGAAAATCAACAATCGTTTCGAACCTGGGTATCACCCTGAGTCAACGTGGACTAAAAACTCTTATGGTTGACGCTGATCTAAGAAAACCCGTTCTTCATAAGCTTTTTAATGTCGACATCCATCCAGGTCTCACCGATATAATCATAAATCCTAATATTAGCAGTAAAGAAGTTATTAGAAAAACAGAAATAGAGAACCTTTTCATTTTAACTGCAGGAAGCACCCCACCTAACCCAACTGACCTTCTTGAATCAAAAAGAATGTTGCAAATCCTCGATTCCTTTATGAAACCATTTGATTTTATACTATTTGATTCTCCTCCAATAATGGTTGTCACGGATGCAGTTGTTATATCAAGGATATTAGACGGTGTTGTCCTCGTAGTCGAAACAAAAAAGACAAGAAGAGCCGCTGTTTATGAAGCAAAGGAGGTTATTGAGAATGTTGGTGGAAGGCTCCTTGGCGCCATTCTCAATAAAGTCCGTTTTAGCCGAATAGATCACCTTTACAGCGGATACTCTGGATACTATTATTACAGTTACGATAAGGAAGGAAATAAGAATAAAACAAGAAAAACTGAATCTCAAAAAGGAGAAATCGTATGAAACGAACTCTGTTTTGTTTTTTCATTATAATTCTTTTACTTCCCATTTGTAGTTTAGTACATGCAGAGTTTAACAGAACAACAGGACTCATAGATATTCCAATTGCATACATCCTTCCAGCGAAGGTTTGGAGGATCAGCATGAATGGATCAATTGCAATAGGTTCAGAGAATATTTGGGAAAAGAAACCAGTAGATATGGACTTTACCGTCTCATATGGAATTGCAGATAGAGCAGAAGTCTCGCTTTCTATGTTTACCCTCAAAAACTACGTTCTTGATCTATCTTATCTTTTAACCACTGAAACGCAAAATGTTCCTGCAATTGCTTTCGGTCTCCAGAACCTCACATATAGTAAATTTATAACAGAGGTAGGAGCAGGTGATAAACTTACCGATGATGAAGACCATTTTTTAGATCAAAGGAATGGATGGGGTGATGATGAAACCTATCCGAGAAGGTGCAGTGAACAGTATTCATTTTATTTTGTAATGAGCAAGACCTTCGGTACATGGGGACAATACCATCTCGGTTTAGGAAGAGGAAGATTTGTCGGATATGGTTCAAGAAGTAAAAATTTTAATACTGACATTTACACTGATACTGAACACAACGATGCAGTGGGAATATTCTGGGGAGCTGCATTTGATTTTTTTCAGGGATTTGGACCTATGTTAGATTTCGATGGAAGAGACTTTAATATTGGTCTCCAGTATCGCTCTCCATATTTCAGAATTTCACTAGCGGCAGTAAAACTTGAACACAGGCTTGGTGGCTCGCAGTCACTAAATCCAAGATTTGCTCTTGGCGGTTCTGTCACAACCAAGGCAGTAGTTGAAAAACGAACAGTTAAGGCAGCCGGTATCCTGGCAGGAAAGGTTTGGGACAAATCAACTGCAAAACCAATAAAGTCAATCATCTCGTTTCCGGGGAGTGAACTCGGTAGTATTATCAACTCAAAAAAGAGAGGAAGTTATAAGATAATGCTTCCCCCTGGTATTTATGTAGTAAGAGCCACAGCAAAAGGATATTACTGGAAACAGAAGAAAGTGAGAATTGTATCAGGAAAAACAACAATATGTAATTTTGCAATGAAGAAAAAGGCAAAGGGGAAACTATAAATGAATAAGAAAGCCCTTTTTTTAGGAATCTTTATAGTTATTATCATTAGTAGTATTGGATTTTATTCCATTAATAGATCGAGCCCTAAAATAGATCAAGGGGATATTCCTGGACTCGAGATATGGAAACAAACCTTGATCTCCCTGAATTCAAACATAGCACTTTCTATTGTTGATTTTGTAATTGACAACGATCATTTTGTACTCAAAATGTACACATCATCCATAAAGAGCAAAATTGAGGGCTTTGATTATCTTATAATCGTTAATAAAGAAGGAAAAGTTCTCTCCCACCCTGATTCTTCACAAATACTTCAGGATTATAAACCAGAAGGATTAATTCCCCTTGGCGAAAAGAAGAATCTCATTCAACAAAATACAACGAAAAATATTTTTGATATTGCCTCTTCTATAATGCTTGACGATATAAGAATCGGAGAAGTACATCTCGGAATAAAAGATCCATGGATAGATGTAGGAGAAAAACCAACGAGTGATAATCTCCCAAAAATACTGCTAATTGTTGCAGCTTTTGTTGGTTTAATTCTTGCTATTATAGGAGCCATTGGTGCTCCTTCACCTACCACAACTGTATCACCTGCCTCAAAGGAGAAACTGGAGAAATTTCAAAAACACAACCAGGAACTTGAAAAACACATTGCTGAATTAAAAAAGAAACTTGATGAAGTTTCAAAAAAGAAAGGAAAAATATCAGAAAAAGAAGTTGAGGTGAGTGAACGGCTCGCAAAATTGCGAACTGAGGAAACAAAACTAACAAAAAGATTGGAAGAAAAGAAAGCCGAGATATTAAAACTCGATACGGAAAAAGAAGCAATGTCTGCTTCGCCTGAAATGACAAAAATAAAACAACAACTCCTCTCAAAGGATAAAGAAATTAATAACCTCAAAACCCAGGTCGAAAATCTGAAGGCACAGGCAGACACAAAAACAGCAGAAGATCATAGTGTTAATTTGGAGGAAATGAAGAAAGAAGAACTTGAACTAACCCAACGAATAGTGAAAAAAAGAAGAGAAGAAATAATTCTCTCACAGAGGGTTGAGGCAAAAAGAAAGGAAGAACTTACACTTGAGAGAAAAATAGAAGCACTTAAGAAGAAAATTAAAGAAACTGGTTCATAATTATTTTTACATACGTAATATTTAAGAATTATCCTTTTCGTTTAATTAATATTTATTGGATCTAATTCCTATTTACCTATATCTACTTGCCTATAACATCTAATTATTAAATATCTTACCAAAGTAAAAATTTGATGATAAATCAGGAACTGGCAGAAATATTTAGTTTATTAGCAGATGCACTTGAATATAAAGGCGATAATATTTTCAAGATACGCGCATACAGAAAGGCATCAAGGATAATAAAAGATTTTTCTCTTAACCTTAGGGAATTTTCTAAAGAAAAACCTTTTACTGAAATTCCGGGAATAGGGGAAGGAATTGCTAAGAAAATAAAGGAATATATAGAAACAGGGCATATTCACAAATTTGAGGAAGAAAAAAAGAATATTCCTTGTGGGATTTTTGAAATGTTAAAAATACAATATCTCGGTCCAAAAACACTCAAATATGTATACGAGGAACTCAGGGTTGACACACTCGAAAAACTAAAAAATGTTATGAATGACGGTAGCCTTGCACAATTACATGGAATGGGAGATAAAAAAATAGAGAGATTGAAGGAAGCGATAGAACTTTACGAAACTTCGGAAATAGGGAAAAAGCGATTCTTAATCGGTGACATCTATCCTGCTATTGAAGAAATAGTTGCACGATTAAAAAAGATTACAGGAAATGTAACACCATGCGGTTCCTACAGGCGAATGAAAGAAACTGTAGGAGATATAGATCTCTTAGCTGTTAGTGATAAGGGACAACAGGTAACGGATTTCTTCATAACATTACCTTTTATCAGTAAGGTCATTAGCATTGGATATACAAAAGCAACAGTTATCTTAAAAAATCATGGTATTCAAGTTGATCTGCGAGTCGTCAAACCCGACTCCTTTGGAGCCTGCCTACAATATTTTACAGGTTCAAAAGCACACAATATAAAACTCAGAACAATTGCAAAGTCAAAAGGGTTAAAGGTAAACGAATATGGTGTTTTCAAAGGCAAGAAAAAGATTGCTGGAGCAACAGAGAAAGGTGTCTATGAAAGTATCGGACTCGAGTACATTCCACCTGAGATGAGGGAAGATAGTGGCGAAGTAGAACTCGCAATTAAGCATAAAATCCCAAGAATTGTGGAATACGATAACTTCAAAGGAGACCTTCATGTGCATTCAAATTATTCCGATGGGACATCAAGCATATTAAACATCGCAAAAATAGCAAAAGCAATGGGTTTTGAATATATTGCCATCTGCGATCATTCACAATCTGTAACATATGCCGGTGGTTTATCAGAAGATATACTCGCTAAAAAAAATGAAGAAATTGACAGGATAAACGAAAAGATAAAAGGTATTTTTATACTGAAAGGAGCCGAGGTCGACATTCTTAGAAATGGAAAACTCGATTACCCTGATAGTGTCCTTAAAACACTCGATATAGTAATCTGTGCAATTCATCAGGGATTTCGTAAAAATGTAACAAAAAGATTCCTTGAGGCTATGGAAAACCCATTTATCCACATTATTGCACATCCAACGGGCAGATTACTTTCTGGACGAAAGGGGTATGATGTTGACCTTGATAAGGTTTTTGAGAAGGCACAGGATAGGGGGATAATACTTGAAATAAATTCATACTTTAATAGGCTTGATCTAAACGACACTAACGTTAAAAGAGCAAAGAAATACGATATAAAATTTTCTATTGGTACAGATGCACATAATGACGGTATGCTGAAATATTGGCGTCTCGGATTAGGCATTGCAAGGAGAGCATGGATAACTAAAGAAGACATAATAAATTGCTACACGTTACGCAAACTAAAAAATGTCTTAAGAAAGGAAAAATAAAAATGGAAAAATTTGTAATAAAAGGAGGTATACCTCTGAAAGGCTCAGTTGAAATCAGTGGCGCAAAGAACGCAGCCCTTCCGATCGTTGCATCTTGCTTACTAATAGAAAAGCCAGTCCTTCTAAAACGAATACCGAAAGGGAATGATATATTTACAATGCTTAAGGTTCTTAATACACTTGGTTGCAAATCTTCTTGGGATAAAGAGAACCTAATACTTGATGCATCGAATATCACTTCTACAGAAGCACCGTATGATTTGGTAAAAAAGATGCGTGCATCATATTATGTTCTTGGACCACTCACCGCTCGTTTTAATACTGCAAAAGTTTCCTTACCGGGAGGTTGTGCGCTTGGTCAAAGACCTGTCGATCTTCATATTAAAGGTCTCAGGGCCCTTGGCGCAAAGGTTGAGTTTAAGCATGGTTATGTATCCTGTAAGGCAAAGAGACTCAAGGGTGAACGAGTTAATTTAAAAGGGGCACATGGTTCCAGTGTAGGAGCAACTATAAACGTTATGATGGCAGCATCAATATCTGATGGGATAACAATCATAGAAGAAGCAGCTATGGAACCGGAAATTGTTGATGTGGCAAACTTCCTAAACAAATGTGGAGCAAATATTAATGGAATGGGGACACCAATTATTAAAATAAAAGGTAAGAAAAAACTTCATGGAACAGAGTACAGTATTATTCCAGACAGGATCGAAGCAGGAACGTTCATAATTGCATCAGTAATAACAAAAGGCAATGTAACAGTAAAAAAGTGTCAACCGGAACATCTCAAAACCCTCATTAACCTACTTAAAGAGCACGGAGTGGATATTCACAAAGGAAAAGATTATGTAAGTATATCTCCACTGAAAAATACAAAACCACTTTCAATCCAAGCTGGACCATACCCATCATTCTCAACAGACCTGCAACCTCCCATGGTTTCACTACTCTCCGTAACACCAGGAAATAGTACAGTAGTAGAAACAATATTTGATAACAGGTTTATGTATGTTCCAGAGCTTACACGTCTCGGTGCTGATATAAAGCTTATTGACAGATATACAGCTATTATTAAAGGTGTAAAGCAATTAAGTGGTGCACCTGTCATGGCATCTGATATACAAGGATCTACTGCTTTGATTCTTGCTGGTTTGATAGCTAAAGGTGAAACTCACATAGCCAGAATATATCACACAGATAGAAGATACGTACAGATAGAAAAAAAACTCACCAAACTCGGTGCACGCATTGAAAG
Source organism: Caldifarciminota bacterium (assembly GCA_023127905.1). Lineage (GTDB taxonomy): Bacteria > Hydrothermota > E44-bin80 > E44-bin80 > E44-bin80 > JAGMEZ01. The sequence continues at coordinate 489 of JAGMEZ010000395.1, read as the reverse complement.
AGTTACTGACCCACACGCACCTTAAGGACTCCTAAAAAATATCTAAGTGATCTTTTACTAATCTGTGTAATCTATTATTAATCTGTTTAATCAAATTTTTCTAAAAAAAATTCAAAAACCTCTTGACAAAATGATAAATTTATTATATAGTATATTGTTATAGTTCTTTGAAAACTGAATAGCGTGCATTACCTGAATTTCGAATTATTATTTTTGGAGGGTTTGATCCTGGCTCAGGACTAACGCTGGCGGCGTGTCTTAGCCATGCAAGTCGAACGATTCGTAAAGCTTGCTTTACGAGGAGTGGCGAACTGGTGAGTAATGCGTGAGTAATCTACTCTCATGTGGTGGATAATCTCGTGAAAACGGGACTAATACACCATATTGTCCCGGGAATTAACTTGGGATAAAAGGTGACCTCTGTCTTAAGTTATCGCATGAGAAGGAGCTCTCGTCCTATTAGTTTGTTGGTGAGGTAACTGCTCACCA
>JAGMEZ010000394.1 GCA_023127905.1 Caldifarciminota bacterium | reverse complement strand
CGCAATCATAACCAGGTGACGAATTACTGAATATAAGAAATGCACTGCCAGCAGGACTTATGTGGTCTATCCAGTTGTTTTCTCCACTGTAAGAAAAGCTCATACCATCTGTAAATGTACCGCTCTGTCCCTGTACGGTAGAAAGATCACCACTACCATCAGCTGTTGCATTTATGCTAAAGAGAGGTCCAAAATCATGACCACCCCATTGCGGATCGTAATACCAGACATCACCACCCTCAAGGTACATCCTTCCACCTGTATTAACAAAATTCTCAAGCGCTGTTGCCTCAGCACCACCAGCACTTATGAAATAGTTGCTCGAGTATATCCCCGCACAAACAAATATCGCTAAGTACTGGTCAAGGTCTGCCATCGGCAATGATGTACTGTAATCACCGACAAAACTGCACGCCTGAAGCGCTGCATCTATCGCCGGACCACTCGAATGGTTTTCGTCCGGATCCCAGATGAGATAATGCTTGGCACCTACTACTATCTGAAAGTCAAGTGTATCACAGTATACGCCACTCGTTACTTCAAGCATGAACGTAACAGATTCTCCAATAGGCGTGGAAGTCTGTGCGTGAACAACAAACGGGTCAGCAGAATTATTTGCTGAATTACCCGAAGGTATATTTCCAAAATCTCCATCGTGATCTGGCACGGTTATATATGTATTATTTTCAAAGAGATAGCCTGTAACAGATGGTGCATCCTCCCCACCACTATTATTAAGGGTAACTATAAGGTTGGCTGTCTCACCAGGATCGAGTCTCCCGTTTCCTGAAGGGTCAACAACAAAACCAGAGAGTAATAGATTAGGAGCATACACTGTGAAGTTAGGATGACTTTGCCAGGTACTGTCATTCGCATCGTGCGCATCAAAGTCAAATAAAAGTATATGACCATCAGGGCAATTGTTCGAAACACTGAATATATAAGGCGGTACTCCGCTTGAAGAATCATTCGGACTCACATCACCAAACCAGGTTGAATCTACTGAGATATTAACATGTGGGTCTGTTTCGCTCAAATATCCATAGACACTATTGGCTATATCAACACCTATATTCTTTGCCCATGCAGTTAAGACTATTGTCTCTCCTGGGTTTACTCGTCCGTTCCCATTCCCCCCTGAATCATCGATTATACCTTTAAGGAATGTAATATAAGGACCACTTGCTGGCTGAACGGGTATCGTTACAATATATGGAATTTTATTATATGCTGTCACTGTAAGGGTAACATCGCCAGATGATATTAATGGCGGATCGATATTTATTGATGCAAATCCTGATGCATTTGTATAAGCACAACCAAAGAGTGTATCATTTCTAAAAAGAGCGCATAATGCGTCTTCAACCCCAACAACAGTAACATCGAATGTTGACGTTCCAAAATATATAATCGAGTTGTGATTAACGGTCATAGTTGCAGGAGTATCTGTTCTCAACTGAACAGATGCATCACCAAAGATATGCCAGGTTTGTGCCACCTCAATGCCTTCCGCGTTTGATGGACCATAATGGTCAATCATATAACACGCGCCATTAAAGAAAATTCCTCCAGCAGAATTCATTCCATCATGGGTTAAAAGATTGACCGCGCCTTCCTGTCCATAACATGGCGGAATCCAGGATTGCCCCATTGTTGAACCCCAGTGAACCAGAAAACCATCTGGTTCATTGACTGTTCCCGCAGTAACTGATGCTTCACAGTAACAATCGCTACCGTTAAAATTACCAACATAACATGCAACCGAAATAACAAAAGGTAACATCCAGGGATTATTCAAACTATTAATATCTGAAATATCAAAACCACCGCCATTTGACCAACTTGTAGTACCTCCATGACCAATATAGTTAATGATACTTGTTCCATCCTCAATGAACCCTTTTATCATTGCAGTTGTTCCCCAATAATCGTAGCTCTTGTTAACTTCAGTATAAGTATACGCAAGGAGTGAATCCCTTAGCCAGTTACATCTCGTTGAATCGCTAATGGGAGAACCTCCTCCACTCTGTTCACTGGATACTCCCAAACCGACATGATACCAGTCAGCACCAACCTGTGGTGTTTTTTCATATTCTATCGAGCGGCTGACCTGTTTATCAATATTTGAAGAATTCCCACGCGAACTGAATCTTGAAATAAATATATCGGGGTAGTAATCACTGGCACCACCTGAAGTATATGCATAGACAGGGTCAGCGTCTTTACCCGCTGCCCCACCCATGTTTCCAGTTGCAGGCACAACCTCATTACCATCACCAACTAACAGAACCCAGACCAAATCACCGGCATCATATTCGCTTTGTATAAAGGATTTGATATTTGGTTCTGTATTGCCAATTGAAGAGATGGGTACGATTTTGGTCTCTATACCTTTCTGTTTCTTCCATTCTACGAAATCCTCCATGTTGCTCATATAGGCATCAGCAGCAATAATCACCATTCTACCCGCATATTCAGAAATCGAATCATATCGGGCTCCATTAAAATTTAAGAATATATTATCATAGATGTTGACAAATTCACGGTTGATTGTATTTCCCTTCTTGTTCATAATATTCGTTCCACCCTTACCAATTTCGTAAATATCAACTACAATATGTTTTACAATTCTTAACTCATTTTTTGCTGGATTGTACTGGAATGGATTAAAACGGATTGATACTCCCCTGTAATCCCTTAAGATGAATGGTTCACTAATTTCTACTGTCTTTTCTGGCCACCAAGAATTCGATTGATAAAATTTATCAAATGTGTATGAAATATCATCGGGATTAACATTTCGGTAAAGGTTACCCTTTGAAGGAATTACCGTATTAACCTCTCTCGTCTCATATTCAATACTTACTATTCTATAATCCATTAACGCGTCATCTGGAATAATCAAACTCCTTGAAATTGTTGGTAATTCTGGTAATCCCCTTTCGAGATAAGTTACCTGTCCGGGTAATGTAATCCTTGAGTAGGTAATTCCATCTACATCTACCTGTTCGATAGCATAACCTTGAACGTTAAATTCAATAGTTACGCTTGAACCACGGTCATTGAGAACAGTTATTTCTGGTTCCTGATTTTCAAAACCATTAAGGTCTATCCACTCTGCTGAAAGTGGAAACGAAATAAAAAATATTAAAGAAATCCCTAAAAGTAATTTTTTCACTGAACCTCCTTTTTTATTTGTTAAAATATATACTTTTAAGAATTAAATGTCAAGGAAAAAAAGGGGGATTTTAAATCCCCCCATATGGTTATTTATGGCTTAGGGAAAATATACTTGACTTGACTTTCGTAAGATGGTAATATGCCTTTAGAAAAAAAAAAATGCGAAGGAGGTAAAATGGATGAGATTCTAAAAGCTTGTGAAACTGCAATAACCCAATGTCTTGGAGTAACAAAGGACGAAACACTCCTCATCATAGCTGACGAACCATCAAGAAAAATAGCCTACGTTTTTTTTGAGGCTGGGAGGAAAAGAGCAAAAGAGACAATTCTTTTAGAAATTATCCCGAGAGAAATACATGGTGCAGAGCTACCTTCAGCAGTAATGCATATAATGACGAAAGTTAATGCAATAATAGCACCAACATCTAAATCGATCTCTCATACGAGAGCTCGAATGGAAGCATGTTTAAGTGGAACCAGGATTGCATCATTACCAGGAGTGACTGAAGATATTCTACTGCGTTGTATGCTTGCAGATTACAATAAAATTGCCGTTAGAACACAAAAGTTAGCAAATATTCTCTCTAAAGCAAAAAAGGCTCGTATAGAAACAGAAAATGGAACTGACGTTTCCTTCAACCTTGGCAACCGTGGTGCACGTGCAGATACCGGAATAATACAGAAACCAGGAAGCTTCAGCAATCTTCCTGCAGGAGAAGCATATATTGCTCCAATCGAAGGAAAAACTGAGGGAATAATAATATTTGACGGTTCGTTCGGCGGAATTGGAACCCTTGAAGAACCAATAAAAATCGAGATAAAAGAAGGATATGTTTCGAGCGTATCAGGGGGTAAGGAAGCAGAAAAGTTGAAGGAAATATTTGAGAAAGCAGGTGAGTCTGGAAAAAATGTCGCTGAGCTTGGAATGGGAACGAATGAAAAAGCAGAAATCTCTGGAAACATTTTGGAAGATGAGAAAGTTATGGGAACACTCCATGTTGCATTTGGCGACAGCAGCACAATTGGTGGACTTATAGAATCATCTATACATCTTGACGGAATTATAAAATCTCCAACGCTTTATATTGACGATATAAAGATTATGGAAAAAGGCAGATTGTTAAAGGTATAGTTAGCTATATATGAAAAGGTATATTCTGCTCACTTCTTATTTTCTCGTTATTACGCTATTCACTGTCATAAGTGCACTTGGCAAATTCTCCCATTCTCCAGGGAAAACAACAATTGCTGTAGGGCTTATTCTATCGTCTATTATCCTATTTTTATCATACATTCTCATTAAATATGACATTCATGTAAACGTGCTACTCTGGTTACCACTCTTCGTTATTCTTTCAAATCTTGCAATTCAATTGACAGGTGGGATTTCTCATTCAATGTTCATCCCCCTCTATTTTTTTCTCGTAATAATCGTTGCGTTAAAATCAAAAATTTCGGGAATTATACTCTCGCTGACGCTCATCTTTTTTCTTGAAACCATTTCTGCCTTTCTTAAACAGAGAATTTCGTTACATTTTTCAATTATTCTAATAACTCTCATCGGTTTCTCATTTCTCCTTTCTTATTTCATTGAGAATCTAAAAAGAAAGAAAAAGGAGATTGAAACAAAATTAAAAGATATAGAAAAAACATCGAGTGTTCTTACTACCCCTGCAAGTACAACCGACAGAAATGAATTACTCAAAACTTTCAAAAACAGAAAAGATGGCTACGATCTCAAAGCGAGAGAAAAAATGTCTGAATTCATTGAACCCATTATAAACGCAGTTTTCCAAACAATCCCCTCCCACTCATCTGTAATTTTCATGAAAGATGAAAAAAAAGATTCATTCTTTCTATTTAAAATAAAATCACACAGTGCGTATATAAATGACAATGCGGTAATTACAAGAAGAACCGGTACCTACAGCCTGGTTATAAAATCGGAAAAGCCACTTTTAAACAACCAATTCCTGCTTGACTCAAAATTGCTCGAGTATTACACAAAAGATGAAGATATACGGTCAATAATCATAATCCCGCTTCTTGAAGAGAGGGAATTTAAAGGACTTCTCATATGTGATAGTAAGGAAGAGAATATGTTTAACTGGGAAACAAAAGAAAAATTAAAGGTTTATGGAAGCCTGATCATCTCAACAGTTTCTCTTTTTAGAAGAATCTATAAGGCTCAAGTGGATGCAATTAAGTACTCAGCTCTCCAGGAAATTGCACAGAAACTGAGCAAAAGCCTGGAAAGTAGTAAAGTTTTAGATATTCTCTCAGACATTGCTCCAAAAGCCTTTAACTTCCATCTTCTCGTCCTTATACTATATGGAGATAATCAAAAACCTGTTATCCACAGAACTATTCTATCAGGTGAATATGAAAATACCGATAAATTTGCATATCTAAATGGAGCTGAAGTTTCCCTTGATGGCTCCCTTGCGGGATTGGTTATAGAGAAAAATCATTGGGTGATTAAACAACAAAAGATAAAGACTCCGTTCTTCTTTAAAAACGAGAGATGGCTCGGTAATTTTCAATCTTTCTTTGGTGTTCCTCTGCATAAGGATGAAAACGTTTCAGGTGAACTTGTACTCATGAGTAAAAATCAATCGGAATATCCAGAAGAACATACCGAACCCGTTATATTTTTAGCTGACCTTATCTCTGTTGCGCTTGAAAAAGCAAAACTGTACCAGGAAACGAAGGCACTATCGATAAGGGATGGGCTTACTGGTGCTTTCAACCATAAACATTTCCAGGAGAAACTTATAAAAGAATTACAAAGAGCAAAAAGAAGCGGAAATCATTTTTCTCTCTTAATGTTTGACATAGACCATTTCAAGGGCTTCAATGACAATTATGGACATCAAACAGGAGACAGGGTTTTAAAGCATATTTCAGAAATAATAATGAATAATGTGAGAAGTATTGATACTTTTGCCCGATATGGTGGCGAGGAATTCATTATTATTCTTCCTGATACCGAAAAAAAAGACGCAATATCTGTAGCAGAAAAATTGAGAGTGATCATTGAGAAAAAGCCTTTAATAATTAAAGAGAACATTTATTCTGTAACAATTAGCATTGGATGCGCCATTTTCCCATTTGATGGTGAAGACAAAGATACCCTAATATCAAAAGCAGATAAAGCACTCTATAAAGCAAAACAGGATGGTCGAAATCTGGTTAGAAGTTCATGAACACAACAATAAACTTCTTTGAAGAAAATCCTAATTTTTATAACTATGTATTCTTCATTCTGGCTCTTTTCATTTTCGCAATTATCGCACGCATTATTAACCACTTCATTGTGCTGTCCGTTGAAAAAAGCGTATTCAGGAGAAGAGATATTGCAGAGATTTTTGTCCCCTTTCTGATACTTCTTTTCACTATTGCTGGGGAGTCAATATTCTTACTGCTATTTAATTTGACTCAGGAAATCGCAAAGTCCTTCTACTTCTTTTTGAATACCCAAATAATCTGGGTATGTTTCTGGATAGGGCTGGCTTTTATGAAATTTGGAATTTATAAATTGCCGGTTTCTAAAATGAACTTCAGACAATTTTATCCATCTATCAAGATTCTTTTAGTCCTCATTCTTTTTGCTGTTACAATAACACGAAATACTGACCGCATAATTGCAGCAGCTTTAGGTTTTGTTATTACCTTTTTGTTGCTTCGACTTTCCTATGTAATTAACTCTATTCCAATTTTCTGGGTAAAAACAATACCAGAAGAAGAAGAAGAAGAAAAGATAGTATCACGCTGGGACAGTTTTAATATAACGCTTCCATACAACATTCCGAAGGAAGTAATCGATAAAGCAATTAAAGTTTCAGAAAAATGTGTTAGAGAATCTGATAATGTTGGGGGAAATTTTTCTGTATTGCTTAAAGACCTGAGTGAAAGAGGAATTGTCATTGAGGTAAAATATCTTGTTCTTGTTTCAACAAAGATGAAGGAAACAAAACATGATATTCTCTCGCGGACACTTAAATCATTCGTTGAACACCAAATATCGATGAGCACCTCATGATCACGAAACATAGTTGTTTCATGGTAAGTAAAAAGGTAGCCGCAGGCTTTAGCCTGCGAGTTTAACTACCGTAAATATAGTAAGTTACGCAACCTAAAGGTTGCGGCT
>JAGMEZ010000393.1 GCA_023127905.1 Caldifarciminota bacterium | reverse complement strand
CAAGCACTATTTGAAAGGTAAGATTACCCAATAGATGGGACAGTCTCATAAATTTTGCTTGACATTAATTGGTTTTAGATTTACTATTTCTATATGCTGAGGATTAAAGTAACTTTCATACTTTTAGTAATTTTACTAAGTTCTTCACTTGTTGTTTTTGCAAACGGAACTATTTCAAAAAATAAAATTGAATACGAAATTGCTAATAAGGAGAAAGAGTATGCATTTAGTCTTGTCCCTGAATTTGATGAAGTTCTTTCAGGAAGGGGGTATGTTCCAACTTTGAATTTTAACTACATCAGATGGAAATATAGAAATGAAATGCGGAAGTATCCGGATAATCCATTTCTTGATTTTTGCATGGGAGAGTTATATAGATATAAAAATAAGTACGAAGAAACTTTCAAACACTTCGATATTGCGATCAGAAAAGCAGAAGAGAATGTTTTTAAACATACAATACTTCTTAATCTCTTTTCTCAAAGAAGACTTCACCAATGGCAAATGGTTGAAGAAGAGAAATTTATTGAATTACAGAAAGATTTTGGAGCGCTGTCACTTCCTCTTTTAAGTACATATTTTTTTATACGTGGAAGAGAGGCTGCAAAAACTGGTTTAGATGATAAAATTGAGAAGAATATCAGAATTTCAAAGGAACTGAATCCGTACAATCTTGGAATTCGGGTCTTTTATATCAGATTTCTTTTCTTAAACAGAAGATTTGACTTTTTTGATGAATTTTTATCGTTGTTCCATATTATGTTTCTCGATTTCAAAACGAGATTACTTTTCAGTATTTTTACATACAACTTTTTATTCTCATTTATTGCTTTTGCCTTGGCTGCATTTGCTATTGGCTTTTTTATAAAATACTTCTCTTTTGTTGTCTCAAAAATAACTAATGTCATTCCGCAAAAACTTCCTATGTCTTTTAGACACTTTGCATCCATCTCTCTTGTTCTTCTTCCAATAATCTGGATGATTCCTTCATTTTATGCATTTATTTTTATATTAATTATCCCTATTCCATTTCTTGAAAGAAAAGAACGATGGGTTGTTCAGTCGTTTATTCTACTTTTATTTATTATATCTTCCTTTGGTTGGTTCCAGACAAGGGCTAATCCAGCAATGGATCCAACACAGAGAATTGGGATACTGGACAACATGCAGAAATCACAATTTAATCAGGAATATATAATAAAAAGTGATAGCTTGTTGTCCTTCTCCGAAAAAGATTTTTCGTTTAACTATCTAAAAGGTTTACAGCTAAAAAGGGGTGGATTTCTGGTTGAAGCCGAAGAGAATTACAGAAGAGCAATTAATATAAATCCTAACTTTTATCATACGTACAATAACCTTGGAAATGTTTATTTTTGGAAAGGCGAGATTGATAGTTCAATAAAATATTATGATCTGGCATTGAAATACAACCCAAAGGCATCAGCATCACACTATAACCTTTCACAGGCATATGTAAGAAAACTTATATTTGATAAATCCTCTCATCATATGGCGATAGCTTCTCAGTTAGATTTTAACGTAATAAGTAAACAAATAAAAAATTCCAAGGAGAAAAATAACCGTTTTCTAATTGATCTTGCTTTACCAGAGGAAATGCTCTGGATGGAATTTTTTGCTTTAGAGGAGGATAACAGCATTTTTCCATGGAAGGTTGTTGGATTAAATTATAGAATATTTTCTGCCCTTCTTATAGTCTTTTTCCTACTTTTTATTATTATTCCACGGATTATTAGTGGAGTTAAAAGTCAGTGTCCGATCTGTTCGTCTGCGATTTCGAAAGGGAATTCAAAAGTGTTTCAGAATGTAATTATTTGCTGGAGGTGTTGCAAAAAACTAAGTACTATTAACTCAGTAGATATACAGGAACGATTGAAAGATAAAATTAATATGGACACACGTTTGAGAGTCGGATATACAGCTGTTTTCTGGGGACTTTTTCTCCCTGGTCTTGGGCATCTCCAAATTGGGAAGATCAGGACAGGTGTTTTATATATTCTTTCGTTCTCAATTTTATTGACAATTTTAATAATTAATAGGATAACAGAATTTTCATTTTATCTTCCTTTCTCAAGAGGGACAAGCTTTGGAATATACATTAATATAATACTAATTGTTTTTCTATACCTTTTCTCTTTGATTAGTCTTTTTGCAAGTGCTTTTGAAACGAGGAAATAGTTATGGCATTTGAAGGAAATATAAAGGATTTCGGTGTAGCTGATGTGTTACAGTTAATTAATTCCCAGGGAAAGACAGGTGTTCTTACCTTCCATGAGAAGAAGGAGATTATATCAATTGGTTTCGAAAATGGAATGATTTCATCTGCATCTCATAATAGGAAGGGGGTTTTAAAACCTATAGGCGATTACCTTGTCCTTACAGGTAAAATTACAAATGAAGAATTAAAAAGGTATGATGCAATATCAAAGAAGAAAGGGATTCCTGTAGTCGATACATTAGTGGAAAATAATGTTTTAACAAGGGAGGTTTTGGAGAAAATAATAGAGTTTAAGATACAAGAGATAGTTGATGAACTTTTTACATGGAAAAAGGGAGAGTATAAGTTTCAGTTGGGAGAAAGGTTATATTCCAGGAGTAAATATAGCGTTCTGGTAAATCCTCAGTTTTTAATCCTTGAGGGAATGAGAAGGATTGATGAATGGCCAAAGATAAAGAAAGCAATTCCTGATTATAATATCGTATTTAGGAAGAAGAAGAGACCAAGCCTTTCAGTAGAAATGGGGGAACAGGAGAAGATTGTAATAGATTTGATAGATGGGAAGATGTGTGTGGATGATATTGCACAGTCATCAGGGCTTGGTAAGTTTAGAACTTACCACTCACTTTATAATTTACTTGAAAGTGGGGTTATTGAAAGGACTACGGTTATTGCAGAACCAAAATTAAGGAAGAAAAAACCATTTGCTGTAAGAACAAAAGAAACTATCAATCTAATTCTTTGGATTGTAGCTGTTCTCTTTCTCCTGGCAAACATTACCTTCAGATTAGTTATAAATCCATTTCACAAGATGAATCAGAAAGTATTTACGAGAGAATCACAGCACATTGAAAATTACAGGAAGCAGGAAATAAATGAACTTATGTTGATTTATAGGATAATTAAGGGGAAAGAACCTGAGAGTATTGACGAATTGAAGAGAGAAGGTTGGTTAAAGGAATAAATAAAGTGTATTAAAGTATGGATGTAAAATAACCTCAGCTGAATGGGAAGGTAAAGGTTAAAGGATCATATTCAAAGCAAAATTTCTTCACATAATCAGAGATTAGAAAGCAACTTATAATTTTGAACGTTCAGTAACAGGGTATAATTGTTAGAATGTTAGTGCAATTTCATCTGTTTTGTGAATATCTCTGAAAAATTTTCTCTTGGAGAATAAAAGGTGTTAAAAATTGGTTTGGCGCTTGGTGGTGGTGCAAGTAAAGGGTTGTCCCATATCGGTGTTCTTAAGTTATTTAAGGAGGAAAATATCCCAATTGATTGTATTTCCGGGACGAGTATGGGGGCTGTCACAGGAGCTATTTACTCATCAATGCCTGATGTAATACGGCTTGAAGAGATGACAAGAAAATTTACTTCCTCAAAGGCTTTCAAAAATTTAGGACTCTCAATTTTCAAGAAAGAAGAAGAGGGGCGTTTGCAAAAGATTGTGAATATGATAAGAGAGAAAATTCTTTTTGCGGAAGCACTTTTTAAACCCCATCTTGTTGAGGAAGATGAGGTATCTAACACCTTAAATCAGATTATTCCTGATATGATGATAGAGGAGACTAAAATTCCCTTTTCAACAGTTTCGCTTGATCTAATTTCAGGTTTGGATATTATTAAAACAAAAGGTTCCCTTAGGGATGCAGTGATGACAAGTATGTCGATACCAGGGCTTTTTCCTTACACGAAAGAGAATGGTTCTATTCTTGTCGATGGTGGGTCAACCAGTGGTGTTCCTGTATATGCGACGAAGAAAATGGGTGCAGATATTGTAATTGCAGTCTCCCTTAGAGGAAAACTTGAGAAATCAAAGATACCAGGAACAGGGTTGGAAATACATCTTCGTATCGATGAAATTGTTACGACAAGGCTAATAGAAAATCAGACAAGAAAAGCAGATGTGATAATTAGACCCGATGTTCATGATGTTCACTGGGCAGATTTTGGTCGACTTGATTACTGTATTGAAAAGGGGTATAAGGCTGCAAAAGATGCAGTAGCTGAGATTAGAAGCGTGATAAAGGAAAAAATGAGCTTTAAGAATAGATTCAAAAACTTCTTTTCTACAAAGAAAAATGATGAGGAAGAACCCTTTCTAAAGGAATTGTAATAGAAACGGAGAAGTATTATTGAGTTAGGAAATGTGTTATGAGAAAAAGTGACCATTATAAGGATATGGGTGAAGTTTTTTTTGCATCTATGCGGGTTGAAAAAACAGGTTTTCTCGAAAAGATAGATAAACTCCTATCAACTTCCGGTTTAGCAAAAATATTTGGTGAAAATGAACTTGTTGGCTTGAAACTTCATTTTGGAGAGAAGGGAAATACTTCTTATATTAGACCTTTGTTTGTTAAGAGAATTGCGAGGTTTATAGAAGGAAAGGGAAGGAAACCTTTTCTCTTTGATACAACAGCGCTTTACAGTGGAGCACGCTCAAACGCAGTTGACCATATAAGAACTGCAATTGAAAACGGGTTTAATATCGGTTATCCTATTATTATTGGAGATGGTCTTCTTGGCAATGCAAAAGAGAACGTGGAGATTAATAAAAAACAGTTCAAGCAGGCAAGTATTGCTCAACTTGTGTTTTCATGTGGTGCCGTCGTAAGTATTGCACATTTTAAGTGTCATTTGCTTACTGGATTTGCTGGCGCAATAAAGAATATTTCTATGGGATGTGCTGCAAAAGAAGGAAAATTAAAAATGCATTCTACAGTTTCTCCTTATATAGATAAAAAAGGATGTATTTCATGTGGTCTTTGTGTTTCATACTGTCCTGTTGAAGCAATCTCTATGGGAACTGTAGCAGCTATTGATCAGAAAAAATGTATAGGTTGTGGGATGTGTATTGCAGTTTGTAAGGAGGATGCAATAAAAATAAATTGGGATATTGAACTCACTGTGTTCCAGGAGAGGTTAGCTGAATACTGTTATGCAGTAGCTCACCTGAAAAAAGGAAAGATGTTCTATATAAACTTTTTGATGAATGTTACCCCAAGTTGCGACTGTTTTCCAAAATCAGATACACCCATTGTTTCTGATATAGGAGTGCTTGCAGCACATGATCCTGTTGCAATTGATCAGGCAAGTTGTGATCTTGTGAATAACTCTATTGGAATTGAGGAAAGTAAGTTGAAAAAAGCTTTTGCTAAAGGTGAAGATAAGTTTAAAGACCTTTTTCCTAAGGTAGACTGGGAATACGGTTTAGATTATGCTGAACGTATTGGTCTTGGTAGTAGAAGGTATACCCTGAAAGAGATAGTATAGGAGAAGAAATGGATGAGGGAAACAATGAGTTGTTGAAGAAAGAGGGAGAACTCAATAACCTTCGGTTAAGGTTAAAAGTACTTGAAAGGGTTACCGAAGTTGCATCGAGTATTGAAGATTTTAAGAAAGTTCTTTCTCAACTTCTTGATCTTGCAGTTGAAATTACCAGTAGTGAAGCAGGTTCTATACTTCTCAGAGAAGGAGATTATGTAGTGATTGAAGCAGCTGAAGGACCTAAAGCAAAGCTTCTAAAGAATATGAAGTTACCACTTGGAAGTGGAATTGCCGGCTGGGTAGCAAAAACAGGTGTTCCACTTTTGTCTAACAATGTTAAAGCAGATGAAAGATGGGACAGTAGAGTAGCAGAAGCCATTCAATATGAGACAAGAAATATCCTCTGTCTGCCAATAAAATCGGGAACAGATGTTATTGGTGTTCTTGAGTTGATAAATAAACGGAAGGATAAAAACTTTGTTCAGGATGATCTGGATATCTCTATGCTTTTTACTTCATTTCTTGCCAAGACCATAGAGAATTCACGACTTCTTCAAGAGATGAATAATAGAATTAAGGAACTGTCAATTTTAACAGAAACAAGCACGTTGATTAGTTCTACTCTTGACCTTAAATTACTCCTGCACGTAATCATGGAGAAACTGAAAGAGGTGATGCATGCTGAAGCAAGTTCTATTTTTCTAATCGATAAAGCGACAAATGAATTGTATTTTCTTGTTGCAACAGGCGAGAAGGGAGAGGAGGCAAAAGAAATAAGAGTTCCCTGGGGGGAGGGTATTGTAGGATGGACTGCAGAGAAAGGAGTTACTCTGAATGTCCCGAATGTTTCACAGGATAAAAGGTTTTTTACAGGTGTTGATAATAAGACAAAATTTCAAACGCGTTCAATCCTTGCTGTGCCGCTTAAAATAAAAGGGAAGATCATTGGAGTAGCAGAGGTGCTCAATAAGATAGGTGATAAACCTTTTGATGAACGAGATGTGAAAATCTTTGAGGCAATTGCGAAGCAATCAGCCGTTGCAATAGATAATGCTAGGCTTTATACGGACCTTTCTGACCTTTTCAAGAGTTCTATAAGGGCTCTCGTTAATACAGTGGAAGCGAAGGATAAGTATACAAGAGGGCATACAGAGCGGGTTACTGAATATAGTGTAATGCTCGCGAGAGGATTGGATCTGCCACAGGATGAAATCCATAGAATAGAGCTTGCAGGGCTTCTTCACGATGTAGGTAAGATAGGTATTCCTGACAGGATTCTCTTAAAACCAGGAAAGCTTACAGATGAGGAATTTGAAGTAGTGAAAGAACACCCTGTTCGTGGTGTAAAGATTATGCAGCCGATAAAGCAGTTGGAAATAGTACTTGATGGTATAAAATACCATCATGAAAAGATGAATGGAACGGGATATCCAGATGGGCTCAAGACTGATGATATACCTCTTGTTGCGCGGATAATCACCATTGGAGATGCATATGATGCAATGACGACAGACAGACCTTACAGAAAAGCACTCCCGAGAGAGGAGGCTATAAGAAGGCTGAAACAGGATTCTGTTACACAATTTGACCCAGGACTTGTGGATATCTTCATCAAGAACCTCGATGAAGGGAATTTAAAAAAGATAGAGTAATAAACTTTCTTTAGAGTGTTTTTGCAATTGCATGTGCAAGCTGAAGGTCTTCTTTGTCAGTAATTTTTATATTTCTTTTGTCTCCATCAATAAGAAAGGTTTTTCCCCCAAAAGATAGTAGAAGACTTGAGTCGTCCGGATAATCACATTTTTTTCTTTTTTTTGCATGTAAGTGTGCATCCAGTATCAAGGGAAACCTGAATGCTTGTGGTGTCTGTAACCGTACGACATTTTTTCTGTCGAGAAGTTTCATTTTTCTTTTTTCAACTATTGTATCCCGAATAGTAATTGCTGTACTGGTTGCACCGTGTTTTTTAGCACCTTCACATGAAGCCTTAATTAACTTTTCAGTGACAAAAGGACGTGCTACATCGTGTATAACAACGATGTCAGGATTGTATTTTCTAAGCGAAACCAATCCATTATAGACTGATACCTGCCTGGTTCTTCCAGCATCTGCTATTTCAATAACCTTATTAATATGATACTTTCTGAGTAAATTAAAGCCTTTCTGTTTCCATTTTTTGGGAAGGATGAGGATAATGTTGTTAATCACCTTCAATTTCTCAAAGGGAAGAAGCGTTTTGATAATTATGGGGATGGTATCGATTTTTATAAATTGTTTTGGTATCTTACCTCCCATTCTCCTACCTTTCCCGCCTGCAACAATAATTGCAGAAATAACTTGCTTAGCCATTATTTTATTTCACGCTTAAGAAATTATACATTCTGTCCTTTTTTCTGGAGTAGCGAAACTTGTTTCGCACTCAGTTTCACCCATTCTCCGTTTCTGTCTGTTGGGGACAAGCCCCAACGCTACTTACATCCTCAAAGGGAAGAAGCGTTTTGATAATTATGGGGATGGTATCGATTTTTATAAATTGTTTTGGTATCTTACCTCCCATTCTTCTACCTTTCCCGCCTGCAACAATAATTGCACAGATTTTTTGTTTGCACATTTGTTTATTCCTCTGCTTCCTACTCCTTACTCCATACTGCCTACTGTCTTTTTCAGTGCGCTTGATAGAATTATTTCACCGATTATTTGGTTAAGGAAAATCCCTTTTTCCTTTCTAATATATGGAATACCTATAACTTTTTTATCCTTCAAATTAAACGAGAGGTCAAGTGCGAGAAGATTAGGGATTACCGCAGATTGAAGAGAGATATATTCATCTTCAGCAATTGCAAGAGCATCTTTTGAATTGTAGATACAGGATTCCATCCTTTTATTTTTTTCATAGAAACTGAGATGGGGTTGTGCTTTGGTAAATTTATTCCCGAGTCCTGAAGAGTATGCATAAGCTCCTGTTGTAGGGAAAGAAGGGACATATATTATAAAATCACTTTCTCCTTTAATTTCCTTATTTTTCCATTTTTTTAGTATTTCCTCTATGAAAGTTTCATCTGTGAAAAGTCTATCTTCTGTTCTGAGAAAATTTTCTCTAAAAAGGAGGGGAAGATATGCCTCTTTTCCTTTAATAGAAATATCAAGATGAAATGACCAAAATGGGAGAAAAAGTTCAGGCTCTGTCTCTTTTTCTAAGAGAGGACTTGCATAGGAGACTTTAACTAACTCAAAATTTTTTCCGTTAAATTCTAATCCTGAACCGCAATTTTGACAGAAATAAACCATATCAGAACATCCTGATGAGATAGGTGCACCGCAATGAATACACTGTAGTGGAAGAAGGTTGAATATTTTCATTTTTTAATCCAGATATAGACAATGATGATGATTGAAATAACAAATCCTAATTGTTTTAAAAAGAGACTGTTCGTATGTATAAGGAACGTAAATAAAATAGATGAAGTGAGAATGGTTAATATGTCCAATAATAGTGACTTTTTTCTTTTCGGAGCATTTCCTTTTTTCAACAGGGTATTTGAAGTAATTTTGCCGGAAAGCCCATTTACCGTGAGGGAAACTATCTTCTTTTGTAATTTTACCTTGATGAGTATGACAGGAAAATAGTAGAGGAAAATTCGTTGTCCAATAACTTTTAATCTGTGCCGTAGTGGATCGTAACCGTTATATAGTGACACAGATGAATTAATGAATTTTGAATTTATCTCTTTTTTTTTAGTTTGTGGTGAGACATCAGGGGTTATTATCTTTCCCCATATTACCATTTTTTTCTCGTCATAAACCCTGAATAATTTTTCATAATCAGCATTTAGAACTTCTTCGTTACGCCATCTGATATCTTGAAATTTTACTGCATTAAATAGAATTTCTTTTTCAATTCTCATTAATTTTTTTAAGGGAATTCCACCTTCTCTTCTTCTTCTTTTTACCGTGATCTGTCGTCCATTTGGTACTGTAATTGTTTCAGTATAAACAATTATCTTTATGGGTGATAATCCTGCAATCCAGCCTGTCACCTGCCCACTTCCCCTCCATACGGGAATGAATAATTTATCAATGTCAATGATTCTGTAATCCGATTTATTAAAACCATTTTTTCTCAGTAAACTTTCTATTTTCCTTTGAGGATTCTTTATCTGTGGTTTGAAATAGTATCTTTCGATCCCCTCTGAGTGGGTCGGGAGAAAATTCGTCCCGCAGTGAAAACATTTTATAACTCTATCTTCCTCAGAAAACTTTACTCCAGCCCCGCATTTTGGGCAGAGATAGGAAATGACTCTAATACTCATCGCTGAAATATTTCCTTATAAAGAAAAGAAAGAACCCTGCAGTTACAAACTGGAGAAGTAATCGTAAAGCAACTTGAGGTACTGATATTCCTTCAATTAATAATAAAGCTAAAAGGGTTGTTAATGTAATTTTCAGGAATCTTCCTGTTCTTTTTTGTTTTTCGAGAACAGTTGAGGAGTGAATTTTTCCCTGAACGGCATCAATCCATATTATTTCGTCAGATGAGATTGTAATCTTCCAGAATGGGATATGTAAAAGAAGCATTTCATCAAGGCATAACGTTTTTTGTTTCTTCATTGATTCAAGGATTTCTGAAATGCTCTTTTCAGGTTTCATTAGAAGATCTTTATCGTTCTCTTTTAATGTGACAATTGAACCGGATGGAATGGAAAAGAGGAAAAACGGAGGAGAACTAAGAGCAGAAAAGACGTTCTCAACGAATTTTCCGTTCTTTTCGGATAAAAATCTATAAAACGGAAGATAGTGTAGTTCTCTTTTTACGATTTTTTCCTCTCTGCCTTTTTCTACAAGATGCTGTTCTGCAATCAAAGTTGCCGGGGTTTCTTCACATGTTGGTTCGAGTTTGTAGGATTCAAGTAACGGTTCTTTTTTTAATATAAGGGGTGCTTCACAGAATGGGCATACGAGTTGGAGACTTCTTGGTTGAATTGTAATATCCGCACCGCATTGTGGACAAGTTATCATCATCTTCCAATCTCTAACCTTTGTGCAAGAAATGGTGGAAGTCCTGCATTAAGGATTTTGGTCTGACATTTTCTAATGTCATACAGTACCCTTGAGAAGGAAATGATCTTTTTCTCAATATCATAAATAAGATAGGATGCTTTTGGATTGCCATCACGGGGTTGACCAACACTACCAGAATTTGCTATGTACCGTTTACTATCAACGCAAATTAAGGTATCATCAATAGATACGCCGATCTCTTCTTCAGAGTTGATTGAAAAGGTGACTGGCTGGTGGGAGTGTCCTATAAAACAAAAATTTTGATCAAAAAATTTAAATTCTCTTTTTGCATCGTACATACTCAAGATATAATTCCATGAATCCGGGGAGGACGGTGTAGAATGAACGAAAAGACCTTCTTTGTACTCCAGAACTAAAGGAAGTGATTTCAGAAAATCAATATAATCCTGTGTAATAGTTTCTTTGGTCCATTCGATTGCTTTTTTAGCAACATCGTTGAAATATGAGATATTAGTAAGACCACAAACACCGTAGTCATGATTACCTGCGACAATTTTGGTAGTAATACCTTTTATTATATCAATGCATTCTTTTGGATTTGCACCGTATCCTACGATATCCCCAAGGCAGATGTACTCGTCAACATTTTGTTCCTTTGCAGACTCAATAACGGCATTGAGTGCTTCGAGATTACTATGTATATCAGATAAAATTCCAATTCTCATTTGGTTTCCCTTATTTTCCTCCTATTTACTCATATTAATGAGGTTTTCGCTCCGTGCAATTTCATCGAGTATGCCATTGACAAAACGTCCAGAATTTTCTGTGGAATATTCTTTTGCAATCTCTACTGCCTCGTCGATGGAGACTTTTACAGGAATATCGGAAAAGAAGAGAATCTCTGCTACAGCCAATCGCAGTATGCTTTTATCTATAATAGCAACTCTTTGTAAATCCCAATTTTTAATAATTTTAACAAGTTTTTTGTCAATAATTTCAAGGTTATTCATTGTCTCTTTTAGAAGTCTTATTGCATAATCCGTGATTGTCTTATTAACGCCTTTCCTTTCTATTATATTTTGAAGCAGTGACTCTTTATCATCCTCTGAAATTTCATAATAGTAGAGGGTCTTGAGAACAATCTCTCTGGCTTTTCTTCGTTTACCCATTATGTTATTAGCCTTTTAAGTTTTTAACAAAGTCAGTCATCACTTTATTTTCTTCAAAAGATTTGCTAACTCGATGGCTGATAGAGCAGCATCCCAGCCTTTATTACCTGCTTTTAGACCCGCTCTTTCAACTGCCTGGTCAACACTATCAGCTGTTATAATACCAAAAGTTGCCGGGATACCTGTTTCAAAAGAAACTTTTGCAATCCCTTTCGATGCTTCCTGTGCTACAAAGTCAAAATGTGGTGTATCACCCCTCACAATTGCACCAATGCATATCAGTGCATCGAATTTCTTTGGTCTGGCGATTTTTTTTGCGACGAGTGGTAGATCAAAAGAGCCTGGAGTCCAAAATATGCTTATGTCTCTGACATCACCATTGTGTCTTTTAATACAATCGATTGCTCCTTCAAGCAGTCTTTCTGTGATGAACCTGTTAAATCGAGAAACGACAATTCCGAACCTTAAACCTTTTGCATCCAATTTTCCTTCTGTAACCTTTAACATAACAACTCCTTTGTTAATATTAAACACTTTCGAGAAGATGTCCAAGTTTCGTCTTTTTTGTTTTGAGATATTCTTTATTTAGTTTATTCGGACATATTTCTATAGAAATACGTTCTTTTATATAAAGGCCATAACCTTCAAGTCCAACAACCTTTTTAGGATTGTTTGTTAGAAGACGGATACTTGAAAGTCCAAGGTCAACAAGAATCTGTGCACCTATTCCATAGTCCCTTAGATCTGGTGGAAATCCGAGTTCTTCGTTCGCTTCTACTGTGTCAAACCCTTTTTCCTGTAACCTGTACGCTTTTATTTTGTTAAGAAGACCAATACCTCTTCCTTCCTGTTTCATATAGAGGAAAACTCCTTCTCCTTCCTCTTCTATTATTTTAAGAGCAGAATGAACCTGCTCACCGCAATCACATCTCTTTGAACCAAAGACATCACCGGTAAGGCACTCTGAGTGCACTCTCACGAGAATATCCTTTTTACCCTTTACCTCTCCTTTCACAAGAGCAATATGGACAATATCAGAGATAAGGTCCCTGTAAGCAATTACTTTAAAATCTCCATGCTTTGATGGTAATTCTGCTTCCGCTTCCCGGACAACGAATTTCTCTTTCCTTTTTCTGTACTCGATAAGTGAAGCAATTGTAATCAATTTAAGATTAAACTGCTTAGTAATTTCCTTTAACCTTGGTAACCTTGCCATACTGCCATCATCGTCCATTATTTCACAGAGCACCCCAGCTTGAAACAGACCTGCAAGCCGCGTAAGATCAATGACAGCTTCAGTGTGACCTGCACGTTTGAGAATTCCTCCTGGCATTGCCCTGAGAGGAAAGATGTGTCCTGGTCTTGCAAGGTCTTCAGGCTTTGTCTTTTTATCTATTGCTGTCAGGATGGTCTGTGCCCTATCGTGTGCACTTATACCTGTGGTTGTACCATCTACAGCATCGATGGAGACAGAGAAGGCTGTATTCATCTTTGCAGTGTTTCTCTCCACCATACTGGGAATCTGTAGTTCGTCAAGTCTCTTCCCTTCCATTGCAAGGCAAACCAAACCACGTCCATGTTTTGTCATGAAATTAATTGCCTCGGGAGTTACCTTCTCTGCTGCCATAATAAAATCACCTTCATTCTCCCTGTCTTCATCATCCACAATGATAACAATTTCCCCTTTTTTGATCCCATCTATTGCTTCTTCAATTGTTTTCATAATATTCTCCTAATATTATTTTGATTGCATTGATTTTATAAAAATTTTTTCTTTATATATTTCTCTATATATTTTCCTATTCTATCTACTTCAATATTAACAACATCTCCTACATTTCTAAAGATAAAATTCGTATTCTCAACTGTAAAGGGTATTAATGTAACACTTGCTATACTTCCTCTTATATCCTTTACAGTAAGGCTTACGCCGTCAATACCAATAGAACCATTCTTGATGATATACTTAATTAGTTCATGTAGAATTCTAACTTTTATAGTTGTTTGAGTTCCTCTTTTTATGATAGAAATGATTTTCCCTGTACCATCAGTATGCCCTTCCAGTATATGTCCCTCCAATCTATCACCAACTTTAAGGGGGAATTCAATGTTAACACTATCATTTTTCCTTAACAGAGAGAGATTTGTTCTGTTGAGCGTATCGGTGACAACGTCAACGGTAAATGTATCATCGAGGGAATTTGTAATTGTCAGGCATATTCCGTTTACTGCAACGCTCCCGCCTATCTTAAATGCATTGCTCGATTGTTTTACCTCTACCGAAAGGCTCATACCATTCAGTTTTCTTCTTATATCCTTTACTATACCTAAGTTTTCAATAATTCCTGTAAACATAACCTTTAATTAAAAAATTTTCCTTAAGGCGTTCGAAAACAACATTATCGATTATTAGTGAATCCTCTAAATGATCAAAACCTAAGTTTCCAAAAGAATGTAAACCTTTCCCGAGTATCTTATTAGAGATAAAGATGTAAATTTTGTCTATAAGATTCTCTTTTAAAAAGGATGAGGAAACCTTTTTCCCAGCTTCAACGAGGATACTTATTATTTTTTCTTCATAGGCTCGTTTTAATACTTTAGAAAGATCGATTCTATTATCTTTCCCTTGAATTTCCCATATCCTGATGCCCTTACTTATCAGGTTTTTTTTCTTTTTCATGCTACTCTTTGGGAGAGTAGCAATAATTGTACCTTCTTTTACAATCTCTGAATTGTGTGGAATTCTCAGATTTGAATCAAGAACTATCCGTAAAGGGGTTTTTGTGTTTTTTAAAAGCCTTGCTGTGAGTTGGGGGTTATCTTTCTTTACAGTTCCTATTCCGGTGAGGATTGCATCCACTTCATATCTCAAAGAATGCACCTTTTTTCTTGCTGATTCATTTGTTATCCATTTACTATTTCCAGATAAATCTGCAATATTACCGTCTATGGTCTGTGCAATCTTAAGTATAATAAAGGGTCTTTTCTTTTTCATATATGTAAAGTAGAATTCGTTTAATTTCCGTGCTTCATTTTCAAGGGTTCCTATGTTAACTTTAATACCCTTCTTCTCCAGTTTCTTAATTCCATTTCCTGATACAAGAGGATTTGGATCTTTTGTTCCGATAAAAACCTCTTTAATTCCTGCTCCTATGATAGTTTCTGTACAGGGTGGGGTTTTGCCATAGTGACAGCATGGTTCAAGGTTTACATACATTGTTGAATCTTTTGCTTTTTTACCCGCTTTCTTTATGGCAACTATCTCTGCGTGTTCTGTGCCTGCTTTTTTGTGGTAACCGTCACCGATAATCTTTCCATTCTTTACAATTATTGCTCCAACAAGGGGATTGGGACTAACTCTCCCTTTTCCTCTTCTCGCCAGCTGAATTGCCTTCTTCATATAAAACTCGTTATTCATCATAGCAAAATTTCAATGCTTCTATTTTATATCTTAGGTTATATGTCTAATTTTAATAATTAGTTCATCCATAACTGATTTTTATTTTTTTCTTCGGGGAATAGAGATAGCTTCCTTCTTCCATCCAGACTTTAACTGTCGGCTCTGGAATCTAACCAGATCAATCCTTCTCAGGAGTCGCGGGCTTTACCGCCGGTGGGGACTTTCACCCCGCCCCGAAGAAAGTATTAAAATATAGTATAATTTTGTCTATTTGTCAAGGTTTTTCTTGGAGGAGTCAGGGGGTCGGGTTGAAAAATGTATGAAATGCTAAAAATTTGTCTTTATTCATGTAGTGAAATTATCTGATAGAAATGTTAACTGAAAGTTGACAAAGCAGGGGAATTGTGGTATAAATAGTCGATGGTTAAGTTTTTCGTCATTACGGGTGAGGCATCGGGTGATTTACATGCCTCTTTTCTTATAAAAGAGATAAAAAAAATACTTCCAGATAGTAAGTTTTTTGGTATTGGAGGAAAGTGGATGGAGGATGAAGGCGTACAGCTTTTCTTCCCCATCGAGAATCTTTCTGTAATAGGATTTTGGGAAGTTCTTAAGAAGGTGAAAAGTATTAAAAGAATATTACGTACGCTTATTAAAAAGATGAAATCTGAGAAACCAGACGCTCTTATTCTTATTGATTCTCCCGGGTTTAATCTCCGACTTGCTGAATTTGCAAAAGACTTAGGAATAAAGGTTATTTACTATATTACCCCGCAGGTATGGGCATGGGGCGGTTGGAGATTGCGCAGTTTGTATAAAAATGTTGATCATGCACTTGTGATATTTCCTTTTGAGAAGAAGATTCTCTCTTCGTATGGAATTAGGACGGATTTTGTCGGGCATCCAATTCTTGATGAGATGAGGCTGAAAAGGAGTAAGGTAGAATTTTGCTTAGAGCACAAATTGGATTCAAAGAAACCTATAATTGCCCTGCTTCCCGGAAGTAGAGAGGGTGAAATAAAGAGGCTATTACCCGTTATGTTTGATATTTCAAAGGAGATAAAAAAGAGAAGGAAAGATGTGCAGTTTATTCTTCCTACTATTTCTGATGAGATAGAAGGTTTATTACCTGAAGAACAGGATGTTGAAGTTATTCATGATGAAACCTCTGATGGTATCAATGTTGCCGATGCTGTAATTGCAGCATCAGGTACTGTAACCCTTGAGACTGCCCTGTTAGGAACCCCGGGTGTTATTGTCTATAAAGTTTCGATTGTAACGTATCTTATTGTAAAACAATTAATAAAACTTCCGTACATTAGTCTTGTTAACATCGTAAGAGGAAAGAGGATTATACGGGAATATATTCAGTACGCTATAAAGATTAATCAAATATCAGAAGAGATTCTTAAAATACTTGATGATGAAGGTTATGCTGATAAGATTAAAGTTGAACTCAATGAAGTTAAAAAAATGCTCGGTCAGAAGGGTGCGGCACCGAATGCAGCAGAAATAATTGTGAAAGAGTGTAGAGGAAAAGATGAAGAGAAAGAGTGCATTCAAAAAAGTGCTTAAAAATATTTCAATTTTTATTCTGCCGTTTTTGATCATTTTCATTGTGCGGTCGATAGGGTTAACCCTGCGGTATTCTTATAAAAACATGCATTCATACACGAAAGCAAAATCTGGGGGGAATTGTATATTTGTTTTCTGGCATCAGAAATTTTTCCCCCTTCTTTATCTGCAAAGAACAAGTAGAATGAATATACTGGTTTCTCGGCATCGGGATGGTGAATTAATCGCTCGTGCTCTGAAGTTTCTTGGCTTCACTGTTATAAGGGGTTCTTCAACAAGTGGAGGAATGAAGGCATGTCGATTGATGGTGAAAGCAATAAAGCAGTTTGACCTTGCGATTACTCCCGATGGTCCGAAAGGTCCCCCATATCATTTCTCGGGTGGTGCAATCGCAATAGCAAAGTTTTCAGGAAGACCGATAGTTCCTATAGGAATTGGAGCAAAGTGTGCAAAGTACTTTTCCAGCTGGGACCGTTTCATGTTTCCTCTTCCAATGAGCAGGATATCCATAGTTTTTGGAAATGTTCATATACTCAAGAAGAGTGAGGAAGATAATGTTATTAGGGATTCTCTTACACAGGAACTCAATGAATTAAACAGGATAGCAGAGAGTTTTAGATGAATGTAATATTCATGTTTTTCTACAATTTGCTCTGGGGAGTTGTTTATATTATAATGTTTCCGTATACTATTTTTAAAAGAATAACTTCTTCCTTTGAATGGAGAGAAAGAATGGGTGTGTATTCGTTTAATTCCTCACAGGATGAGAAGTGTATCTGGATTCATGGTGCTTCGCTTGGAGAGATAACGGCAGCAAGTCAATTAGCAATGCGAATAAGAGAGAAATTCCCAAAGAAAAGAATTGTTATTTCCTCAATGACTGTAAGTGGCAAAGAAAGAGCAATGAAGATTATAAAAGGTATAAATAATTTCGTGCTTCTTCCTTTTGATTTCTTTCCTTTAATTAGAAATGCTATCAGGAGAATAAATCCTGACACGTTAATTTTAATAGAGACAGAGATCTGGCCAACATTGATTTTTTTGTGCAGAAGAAGAGGAGTGAAGATTGTTTTAGCAAATGGAAGATTATCAGATAAGACCTTTAAGAGATATCTCCGATTGCGCTACATGAGTCAGCAGCTATTTAATCAAATTGATGTTATTTTTTCTCAAAGTAATGGTGAAGCGCATAAGTTTTTGAGGCTTGGAATGAGTAAAACGAAGGTTAGAGTGACAGGTTCATTGAAATCCGATAATTCTCATCCTGAAATTCTTACAAAAGAACTTCTTTCAATACCTTCACATAAATCAGTTATTGTTGCTGGAAGTGTAAGGAAAGGAGAAGAGGAAATTATTATAAAGGTTTTTAAGTCGGTAAAAGAGGAACTAAATGAAACCTTTCTTATTATTGCTCCAAGGCATTTGAATAGGGTAAGTGAAATTGAAAACATTTTAAGGAGAGAAAATTTAAGATACATGAAGAGGACTGAAAAATCTTCGTACAATGGAGAAACTGTCCTGATACTCGATACTATGGGTGAATTGAGGAGTGTCTATTCTGTTGCTGATATTGCTTTTGTAGGTGGAACCCTTCTTCCTTACGGCGGACACAATCTTATAGAGCCAGCTTATTTCGGTGTTCCTATTCTTTTTGGTCCATATATTAATAATACAAGGGAGACTGCAAAGGAACTCCTTGAATCAGATAGTGCAATTAGTATTAAAAATGGAAAGGATTTTAAGGAGGTAATCAAATATTTATTAAATCATCCATCTCGAAGAAAAAAGATGGGTGAGAATTCAAGAAACTACCTTAAGCAGAAAAGAGGAGTTGTGGATAATTATATAAAATCCCTTGAAGAAAATGCTATCATTTAAGTGTAATGAATATACATCAACTCTATAGAGTTTTTTATTTCCTGCTTATTCCCATATCCTACCTTTATCAGTTTCTGCAAAATATACACAAAGCCGCTTACAGATATAGAATTATTAAGCAAAAAGGATTTTCTAAGAAGATAGTGAGTGTCGGGAACTTAACTGTTGGAGGTACAGGTAAAACACCTTTTGTAATCTTCCTTGTGAATTTTTTGAAACGAGCTGATAAGAAGATTGTGGTTGTGAGCAGAGGATATAAACGAAAAGGAAAGAACAGGCTTGTTGACATTCGGGATAAAGGTGATGAAATAGAATCAGGGGATGAACCCTGGTTAATAGGAAAAAGGACTGCGGTTCCTGTTGTTGTTTCACGGGATAAAAAAGAGGGATTGTCCTATGCAATTGAAAAATATGAACCAGATATTATAATACTTGATGATGGATTTCAATCATTTTCAATAGAAAGAGATGTGGATATTCTCCTGCTTGATGCAAGTGATAATTTTATGGATTCCATGGTTCTTCCAGCAGGGAAATTGAGAGAACCATTGGATGCGATAAGAAGAGCAGATATAGTTGTCATCACGCGCTGTAATCAGGCTAAGGATAATCAGATTAGAAGAATTGAAAGATTAGTGAGAAGATACAGTAGTACTATTCCTCTCTTCTTATCTTTTCATAATCCTTTGTCTTTTGTGAAAATTCCTGAAAATGAAACTGTTAACCTGTCCAACCTCAAAAGAAAAAGAATACTTTCTATCTCGTCGATTGGAAATAATAAGTCATTTCTTTTAACATTGAAGTCGTCGGGTCTAAATGTAATCCACTCTGAGAGCTATTTAGACCATCATAGTTATTCAATGAGAGACATTAAAAGAATAAAAAGACTTGTTGATGAACATACAATTGATGCGATTGTTACCACAGAGAAGGATTTATATTCTATTAAAGATTATGTTACTAAATTGCCTGTACCGCTTTACTCCCTACCGATAGAACTTTCTTTAGAGAATGAGAAGAGATTTAAATCGTTACTCAAAGAAAAGGAGTTGATTTGACATTAAGAAGAAAGGTTAATATAGGATTGCGTGTATTTTTAATAATAACGGTTTTGACCATTATTGTTATTATGACTCTGACGCTTGATAAGCGCACATGGGCATCACTGAAAGATTTTAAAATTATTTATCTGGCTTTATGTTTTGTTCTCTGGGGTTTGTATATCACTATGGACGGGCTCAGAGTCCAGATACTTAGTTCAGCACTCGGGAAACGGATTAGTATCAAAACTGCAATTTCAGTTATTACATCAGGGCTTTTCCTCGCTGCTGTTACACCGTTCCAGACGGGTGGACTTCCCGTTCAATTATACATTCTGAAGAAAGAAGATATTTCTATTGGAAAAGGAAGTGTAATTCTTCTGTTTAGGGGGATACTCGAGCTCTTCATTTTCATTTTTGTTGTGCCGTTAATATTCTTTTACTATAAAGGATTACTAACAGGTAAAGTAACACAAGCACTTATGAGATATCTTTTCATTATTTACGGAATTGGGATTTTCCTCCTTATCATATTGATTCTAAATCCAAAAATCTTTAAGAAAGTCTTGTACCGTTTTTACTTTTTCTTAAAGAGAAGAAGGATTGTGAAAACAAAGAGATTACTGCGTCTCTTTAGAAGATTGTTCGTTGAAGTAGAGGATTTTAGAAAAAGCTTACGAGCCTATTTTAGCAGACAGAAACTAAAGCTCCTACTCGCTTTTTTTGTAACCATTATTTCATATATTTCTCTATTTCTTATTGCACCGATAATGTTGCTTGGACTTGGTGAACATCCACCCATACTTGAAACGATTTATCTTCAGCTCATCCTTAAGTTTTTACTCTTTTTTGTTCCAACGCCAGGAGCAAGTGGGGTATCAGAGGCTGCTTTTGTATCACTTTTTAAACGTATAAGTCCGGTGCACCTCCTCGGTGTTTATGTTGTTCTGTGGAGATTTTTCACATTCTATATTGGAGCAGCAATTGGAGGATTTGTTATTATACGGATGCTTCAGAGGGGAGAGGAAGAAGAAATAGAGAAATATAAAAAGAAAAGCGTGCGGAGAAAACGGTAGGAAAAAAGTTTTAAGAGAATGGAAAAGAAAGATATAATAAGAGGATTAAGGATTTTCCTGATTATAACAATAATTGCGATAATAGGTGTCCTGGTTTTTACCGTTAATAAGGGTACATACATAGCCCTTGGGCAGATGGTTCCCCTGTTTCTTTTACTTTCTTTGTTCTTAGCACTACTTCATTTATATCTTGATTTTTTAAGACTTCAGGTTCTTACCTGGGCTCTTGGAAGATTTATATCATTTAAAAGCAGTATAGAATTTACTATGGGGGGCTTATTTCTTGGTGCAGTAACACCGTTTCAATCTGGAGGAATTCCTCTACAGGTATATATTCTTAAGCGTGAGGGTTTTAACATAGGCGAGGGAACAGCTGTTATCCTTTTCAGGGCAGTTCTTGGTCTGGGGGTTGTGTTTGTTGCACTCCCGGGAATAATCTCATACTATCATATTATTTCTACTGCACAGGTATTAAAATCCATTCTAAATTACCTCTTTTTCTTTTACTTAATAGCAATTATCCTTCTTTTACTCATTCTCTTTAAAACAGAAGTGGTTAGAAAAGTACTTCACAAATTTGGGGATTTTCTTAGAAAGATAAAAATAATAAAGAGTGATAGACCGCGCAGATTTGTCGATCGAACTCTCAATGAGGTTTCTAATTTTAAGAAAAGTATGGGATTATTTTTTAAAGTAGGTAAATGGAAGACCCTTTTATCTTTCCTTCTTACCATTATCTCCATGGGGATCTATTTTTTAATAGCTCCGTGCTTGCTCTATGGTCTAGGTGTTCCGGTTCCTATAGTGAAAGCTGCAATACTGCAATTGGTTCTTACATATCTTCTTGTTTTTATTCCTACGCCGGGAGCAAGTGGAATTGCCGAGTTAGGAGGTTTTTCTGTTTTTGCTTTAATTTGTCCAAAGGAACTTCTCGGGGTGTATGTGCTTCTCTGGAGGTTTTTTACCTTCTATATTTCCGTAATTATTGGTGGTTTTGTGTTAATAAGAATGGTTGGATTTGAGAAACTGAAGAAAATAACTAATAAATTTTCTCCTCCTTGATGCGGGAGAAATACCTCTCAATTTTCTCCCCCTTGATGGGGGAGAAATCCCTTTCAATTTTCTCCCCCTTGATGGGGGAGAATTAAAGAGGGGGTGAAAGAAAAGGAGTAAAAATGTTCTGGTTTGATATTTTTATTGTGGCAATTGTGGCTGCGGGTTTTCTTTATGGTTTGCTTAAAGGCTTCATAAGCGAAATATTTGCTCTGTCGGGACTCATTATCGGTTTTATAGTAGCAATGAAGTATTCGTTTATCGTTAAACCGTATGTTATTCAACTTGTCAAGAGCGAACCATTGGCATTGATTATTAGTTTCATTATCCTTTTCCTTGTCTCTGCTGCTGTAATAATAGCAATTGGTATGTTCTTAAAGAAAGCAATAAAATTTATCCGTCTCTCGTGGTTAGATAGAATTATTGGTAGCATTTTTGGTCTTTTGAAAGGAGTAATCATTGCAGGGCTCATTTCTTTACTCATTTATACATTCATTCCTGGGGGGAAGAATTTCATAAAAAAATCAACACTGGGTAGGCGAACAGTTACTTTAGTCAAATTAGCAGTATACCTTCTTCCAGAGAAATACCAGAAAAGAATCAATAACGAAATATAAGTTTAAAAGAATACAGAAAAGTTGAAGTATATTATCGATTCGACCGTTTGAGCATTTATGGCGTTTAGCTTTTTTTCTGCATTTTTTCCCCTTGACAAAATATTGATTTTTCGATAATATGTTACTGTGAAACCTAAATTATTAGATCAAGTTCGTTTAATATTACGAACAAAACACCACAGTCTTCGTACTGAAGAATCATAGCAAGAAAGCGCAATATATAATTGATTTATAAAGAGATAAGAGGAGGTCCTGCGAATGTCTTCTTCGAGGGTCTTGGGATACGCAGCGAGAGCGGTGGGACAGCCGCTCGAGCCATTCACCTACGAGCCACCCAAACTAGGGGAGCATGATGTCCGGGTCTCGGTCACGCACTGCGGTGTGTGCCATACCGACATCCACGCCATCAACGACTACTACGGAATAACTACCTTTCCCTTTGTCCCCGGTCACGAGATCGTTGGGTACGTGTCGGCTGTGGGCCGCGCGGCATCCGGCCTGAAGGAAGGGGACCGGGTCGGCATCGGCTGGCAGGGCCGTTCTTGCATGCAATGTGAGTGGTGCTTGCAGGGCGAAGAGCAGCTCTGCCTGGACATTGTCTCGTCGGGAACGTGGGTCCCCTATGGCGGCTTCTCGTCCTCTGTCCTTGTGGATAGCCGCTTCGCCTACCCGCTGCCTGACACCATGCCCTCTGAGGTGGCCGCGGTGCTCGTGTGCGCCGGGATCACGGTTTACTCCCCGCTCCGATCGTACGCCGCGCAACCCGCGCAGAAAATCGGCATCATCGGTGTGGGAGGGCTGGGCCACCTCGCATTACAGTTCGCCCGCGCCCTCGACTACGAAGTCACCGCCATTTCTTCCTCTCCAGAGAAGAAGGAGCAGGCGCTTGCCTTCGGCGCAGACCACTTCATCGTTTCGGACGACCAGACCAGCTTGCGGCAGGTTGTGTTCGGCTTCGACCTGCTTCTATGCACCGCCCACGGCAAGATCAATTGGGAGGCGCTGCTGAACACCTTGAAAAAAAATGGGAGGCTGGTCCTTCTCGGCTTTCCAGACGTGGCGCTCAATTCGACCGACCTCGTGACGCACCAACTGTCGATCACCGGTTCCTTCCTCGGCAACCGGGCCACAATGCGGGAGATGCTCTCATTCGCACAGGCGCACGGCATCGTGCCCAAGGTGGAGTTGATGCCCATGACGGAGGTAAACGAAGCGATTCGGAAGGTGAAGGCGAACAAGGCACGCTACCGAATCGTTCTAGTCAACGACACCGCCGATACGGGAGCCTAGACACACTGTGACAGACTGGGGTCAGGCTGGAATCT
>JAGMEZ010000392.1 GCA_023127905.1 Caldifarciminota bacterium | reverse complement strand
CAAATGCAACGGAAACAAAAGCCAATAATATAAAAATATTTAACATTTTCATTCACATCTCCTTTATTTTTCTCATTACATCCTAAACTTGTTGACCTAAAACTCCCATTAAAATAAAATCTTCCTCCACTTCAGGGGAATTCCCTTAGAGAACTCACCTCCTTTCTATAAATTTTATATTCCATAACAAATTTATTGAAAAATGTCAAGAAAAAAATAAATCCTTCTTTTTGCATTGATTGAATACATAGCTTCTGTCACTCTGGACTGATCTTGCTCAATATGTTCTACTGTTATCCCTTTGCGAGAAGAGATTAAAAAGCTCTATGCACTCATTACGCATGAAATTTGATTTTATCTTTATATTACTATTACCCAATAATTTCATCTTTTCATTCGAAATAAGCATTTCATTGAATCCAAATTCTTTAGCATCCTCTATACGCGCACCATATACTATTTTTGAAATTCGAGCCCAGTAACACGCAGAAAAACACATTGGACATGGTTCACATGTAGAATATATAACACATTCTGATAAATCAATTGTGTTTAATTTCTTACATGCGTCCCTGATTGCATTTATCTCTGCATGTGCAGTAACATCTCCATACTTCCATACTGAATTGCATGCAGAACTTATAATTTCACTATTCTTCACAATGCACGCTCCAAAAGGAGTCTGCCCATTCTTAACGCCCTCTCGCGCTTTCTCAATAGCAACTTTCATAAAGTCTTCATCGTTCATGCTTGTCTTCATTATTTGTAATTATAAGTGTAGCGTTGGGGCTTGTCCCCAACCTTTTAAACATCTTGTTTATTCAACTTACGAAGTATCTCATCTGTCGTTACTGGAACTGCAAATCCATGTGAAAGATTAAAAAGGCTTGCAGTATGTATTTCCTCATCATAGGTACCTGTTCCATCAATTACAAAATAAACTTCATACCCTCTCTGAAATGCTTCACGAGCAGTAGTCTCACAACATAGATGTGTCATTACGCCAGTGATTACGACCTGCTTTACTCCTTTTCTTTTTAACAACTCTTCAAGGTTAGTTTTGAAGAATGCACTGTATCCCGGTTTTAGGATTACTATACCCGTTTCAGTATTAATTTCTTTAACCAAAAAACTTTCTGGATCGTCTTCCAAAAGAACTCCCCCCCACCATTTATTCATTATATCATCCGGGTCTTCCTTCAGAACACAATAACGTGTGAAAATAACAGGAAGGTTTTTTTCATAATATTTCTCAACAAGGTTTTTTATTTGTGAAAGAATAAATTTCCCTACAGGTATAAATGCGTGGGCATTGTCGTCGAGAAAGTAATTCTGCATATCAATGACCAAAAGTGCTGAAATTCCTGGTTCAAATACAAAATTTTTATGTCTCGTCCTTTGTAATTCCAGTTCAGCCATCCACTTCGCCGTTTTCTCTTTAATATTTTTGGAAGTAATGTACTCACCCTTCATTCTTTATAGCTTATAATTTATTTCTTCAAAAGTCAAGAAGAAAAATAAATTAGATTTCTAATCCTAAAAGGAAATCTCTCTTGACAACAACGTTGGTGTGTGGTATTAACTAACTTATGGAAACTCTAAAAAAGTATCTAAAGGAAAAAAATATTAAAACTTCACTTGAGGGAGAAACAAGGGAAGACGTCTATCTGGAATTACTAACTCTTCTTGAAAAAGGTAATGAGATACAAAATAAAGATTCTATCTTAAAATCTATCATCGAATGGGACAAGGTGGTTGATTCACATAGAGGTAAAAGTGTTGTAATTGTAAGACTTCCTCTTGACACTCAGAAAAAAATCGCCCTCACAATAGGTGTAAAGAAAGAGGGATTGGATGAGGAAGTTTTTGATAGAGAAAGAACTAAGATATTTGTAATCATAATTACACCTGAAACAGGGAATGAAGAATACATAAACCTTGTATCTGAAATTTCAAGCCTTCTTAATCAAGGCTCAATTCGGGAGGACATTCTTGACGAAAAAGATCAAGAAAAGGTAGTCAAAATCCTCCTTGGTCAATGAAGAAGAATCCCTGGATACTCGTAATTCTTTCCTCACTTTTAATTC
>JAGMEZ010000391.1 GCA_023127905.1 Caldifarciminota bacterium | reverse complement strand
TTTTATCAATAGGGTTCCTGCTGAGGAAGAGAGTTCTTCTGTTACTTGGAAAGGAAGAGAAATTTAATCTTATCGATTTTCCAAACATAGAAGTGTTTTCTATGGTTGGAGAGTCTAAATCGCTGTATAAACGAGTGAAAGTGTTTCTTGGAGAGATGTAATGTACCTGAGGCTTCTTTCTTACATTAAGCATTATAAATTATTCTTTGCCCTTTCAGTTATCACGATGATAGTTTTTGCGCTTATGAGTGGGTTTTCGCTCGGAATGATATCACCACTTGTTATCACCATATTCTATAGAGATGGAAATGTGGTCTCTCTTTTTGGTACAAGCAAAATAGCAGTTTTGAGGATTATTGATACATGGATTTTTAAATCGTCCCCACTTGCTACCTTAAAAAGTCTGTCTTTTATTATTATCATAATTTTCTTCCTTAAAGGGATTTTTCAATATTTGCATACATACTTTAATTGTCGTGTAGAGCAGGGTGTAATACGGGATATCAGAAATCACCTTTACCGGCATATTCACACTCTTTCACTCAGTTTTTTTAATAAGAATAGTACGGGAAACCTTTCTTCGATAGTAACAAACGATGTTGAAATAGTCAGGGAATCAGTTTCAAAAGGATTTATTGAGATAGTAAGGGAAAGCACACTTGCTGTAATTTACGTCATTATAGTAATCTGGGCAAGCTGGCGACTTGCCGTTCTTTCCATTCTTCTGGTACCTCTCTCTATATTTCTGATTGCACGGGTTGGAAAAAGGTTGAGAAAAAGAGGAACAAGAATACAGGAGAGGATGGGAGAAATGATGACTACTTTTACTGAAACGGTTTCTGGAATCCGAATTGTAAAGGCATTCGCCATGGAGAAGTTTGAACTTAGAAAATTTTTTGAGAATACCTTTAACTACTTAAAAACCGTCGTAAGATTCGAAACCCTAAAACTTTCAGTTTCTCCGTTGACAGAGTTCATGGGAGCAATAGCGGCAAGTATAATACTGCTCTACGGAGGGTACCTTATCCTTGTGAGTCAAACCCTTTCTCCTGATAAATTCTTTGTTTTTCTCGCTGCTTCCCTTTCCCTTATGCAACCTATTAAAAGAGTTGGTGAAGCAAATAGCAAGATCCAGAGAGGTTTGGGCGCAGCTAAAAGAATATTTGAAGTACTTGATAAAGAAGAAAAGGTGAAAAGATATCCGGATTCTATATCATTTCCTGGTTTGAGGAACCAAATACGATTCAAGAATGTTTCATTTGCATATGATTCCGGAAAGCCAGTTCTAAAAAATATAAACATTGAAGTTAAAACAGGCCAAATAGTAGCTATTGCAGGTCCTTCCGGAGGAGGAAAATCTACGATAATTAACCTTATTCCCCGCTTTTATGATGTATCTTCAGGTACTATTGAAATTGATGAAGTTGATATCAAAAAATTTTCCCTTAAGAGTCTGAGGGAAGCGATAGGACTTGTTACGCAAGAAATAATACTGTTTAATGATACCGTTTTTAATAATATTGCTTACGGAAGATCTCAAATCCCCCGTGAGAAGGTTATAAAGGTATCAAAAGCAGCAAATGCACACTTTTTTATT
>JAGMEZ010000390.1 GCA_023127905.1 Caldifarciminota bacterium | reverse complement strand
ACATTAGCTGAAGAAAAGCAAAAATCTTGACTTTCCGATAAATTTTTGATATAGGTGTTAAAACAGTATAAACAGGGTAAACTATTTTAAAAGGTAGTGGTGTCTATAGTAAAAAAGAATAGACTTAAGCGAAAACTTAGAGAAAAGAAAGGAGAGAAAAATGAGAGGTCTATTAACGGCAGTGATTTTCATAATGGCCATCACAATATGTACACCAATATTTGCTGAACCCTGGACCGTGGCGGTTGATGCAAACCTGACACTCACACAGAATGCATATAGCGACAACTGGGCTGGCGGTGAAACAGGCACTATCTCGTGGGCATCAAATGTCAATACTCTTGCGGAAAAGCAGCTCCATACCATGGTTAATAACAAAAATACGCTAAAGCTCGGTTTCGGTCAAACATACAGCCAGGACAAGGAGACCAAAGAGTGGTCTGATGCAGTCAAATCGACCGACCTCATTGACTTTGAGTCACTATTCCGCTTTACTTTAGGTGCGATTGTGGATCCTTTTATTGGAGATAGGATTGAAACCCAATTTTATGATGACAGTGATCCAGACAATGGTCGAATCATAAATCCAGTTCACTTCACAGAGAGTGCTGGTATTGCTAAGGTTCTGCTCAAACAGGAGAAACGTGAGTGGACTGCTCGTTTCGGCTTTGGATTGAGACAGCACTTGAATCGAGACGTGCTTGAGGTTGCTACCAATACACGAGAAACCAAGATAACCAATGACGGTGGTCTCATTTTCGTGACCGATTTCACAACGCCGTTGGCACAGGAGCGGATTACCTTCACGAGTCGGTTAAGTGTATTTGAGGCGTTATTTTATTCTGAATCTGAAGCCCTCGTTGGATTACCTAATGAGGACTATTGGAAATCTCCTGATGTCGATTGGGAAAATACCTTCACCGCAAATATTACAAAGTACCTGATGGTTAATCTCTATACGCAGCTCCTCTATGATAAGGAAGTCGACACAGGAATGCGTTTTAAAGAGACCTTATCTCTGGGTTTGACATTTAAGATAATTTAATGTCCTTTCATAATCTTAGCTCTTAAACTATCATTAAAAGGAGGTGTAATTATGATAAAAGAGTTCAAAGAATTCATCATGCG
>JAGMEZ010000039.1 GCA_023127905.1 Caldifarciminota bacterium | reverse complement strand
TTGAACTGATTCAAGGTGATGGATTGGAATTGTCTTTCGCCCGCTAAAAGAAAAAATAATATTTAAAATGATAAAGGAGTATTTAAAGATAGAGAGTGATTGGAAATGAGAGAGGAAGACAGGAAGTTGGCAGCAAAGAAATGGACGAAAAAGAACATTTTCTGGACCACGATCATAACAATCCTTGGTATCGTTTGTTTTCCGGTCAATCCACTGGTCTTATCAGGTGTCCTCACAACCAACCATAATCAGGTGACATATATCGTAGGCTGGGTGGTCTGGGCATTTGGTATGTTACTGGTAATGGCACCAATAATTATGTTCCCTCGCCGGGGTGGGGTTGAAAAAGGAAAAACCTTTGTGCATACCACTCGCCTGGTTGATACAGGGATTTATAGTGTGGTTAGACACCCGCAATATCTGGGCGGGATTTTTGCAATATTTATGACTACATTACTATGGTACCCTCACTGGTTATTCGGGGTGCTTGGGGTCGTAGGTACAGCAGTTGTATACATGGGATGCAGGGAGGAAGACCAACGCCTTATTCAACAGTTTAGCGACGACTACAAACACTATATGCAAAAGGTTCCAAGAATGAATCTTTTGGTTGGAATTGTTAGACTGATACGACGTAGAAAACAGGAATGAAAATGAAACGTTATCTGAAATTATTTTGACAGATTTTCAATAAGGAGGAATGATGACGCTGAAAGAATTAGGAATTAAACATAAGACGATCGAGGAAATGCTTGTTACTACTATTAGTTTAAATCTGAAGGAGCGAAAAAAATTATACACCGTTCTGGATGAATTGACCAAGAATATTCCCAGAGAGAACATCATGGGACCTCCGTTTTGCATATTTCAATTCGTCACGAGCATTAAGGAGGGGTTTGATGTCGAAGTGGGTTTGCCAGTGGCTCAGGCAGTTGAAATAGGAAGGATCAAAACCCGGATTCTTCCGGAGATGGAAGTCCTGTCTCTTGTCCATAAGGGTCCTGTGGAGGAATTGAAGGAGACCTACGGGAAGCTCTATGGCTGCGCCTCGGAACATGGGCTAATCTCCGACGAATTCTGCCGGGAAGTCTACCTGGAGTCGAACGATCCCGACGGAGATGAGATTGAACTGCAATTTGTCTTGCACAATTGGAATGAGCTACTTGGCAGGAACCTGGAGCGTGTTCTGGGTGAGGAAGGCAGACGAAAAGCCATGCAAGGAAGCGATAAACTTACCCTGGAATCGACGGTCGATGAACGATTTCATTGGGTCAAAAGGGTAATGGAGAGACTCGATAAGCTGGCAGATGAAGGTCAGAAGTATGATATTATCTCAAGTTGTGCCCATGTTTTTCCAGGGGGTCAAATAGAGAAACTCAAATCCGTTTATGAGAAGGAAAGAACCAAGACAGATGATCCTCTAAAGGCTGTTGATGCGGTCATAGAATTCATGGGTGAAGATCCAGGTTGGGGTGAACGGCCCCTTCGTAAGGGAAATGTCATCTATTCAACTAAACAACCACGGGATCCTAAAGGATATAAGAACGCAAAGAGCGAATCCGAGAAGAGAAGATCCTACTGCTTTTGTCCGCTTATGCGGAACCATCTGGATGAGGACATGTCCATCATATTCTGTTACTGTGGAGCAGGTTGGTGTCGGCAACAGTGGGAAGGTGCAATTGGAAAACCTGTGAGGATTGAGGTCGTGAAATCGGTTCTCAAAGGGGATGATGTTTGTCAATTTGCTATACATCTGCCAGAGGACATAGAGAGTTCTTAGGGGTTACTGTACAAATAAAGTATTGATTCCCCAAATTTTATATAATTCATACAACTGAGTGCAATATTCCATCATTAAATTAAGTAAGCCACAATAAATTTTTTCGAGTAAAAATAAAGTATTTTTATTTTTTACTTGGCAAAATTATAATAGTATGTTATATTTTAGTATGTCGTTTTATAAACGAAATATAAATATATAACATATTAAAAAGGAGGTTATGGTGTCCATCCAACATAAAAAAGTATGTAAGAAAAGGGGTCGGCTTATGAGTAGTTTATTTGTACTTTTGCTACTTTTATCGTTTGTCCATTGTCAAAGAGTACAAGCACCCGACATAGCACTTTATTCGGGACGGGATTGCTGGCAGGAATCTGCACTCGCTTTTAAGAAAATGTCTGAATGGATGGGTCATAAAGTCAGATTCGTAGATGCAAATTACATTAATAATGTTGGGCTGGACAGTTTCAAGATTCTGTGCATTCCAGGAATAAATCTACCCCAATATGCCCAAAGCATTTCTTTAGAGGGCAGGGAAAATATAAAGAAGTTCATTCAAGATGGTGGAGGGTATATTGGTATTTGTGGTGGAGCCATTTTTGCAGGAGAAAAGGCTATCTGGCAAGGTGAACAACTTTCCATAGATCTCCTGGGATTATATAAAGGTACATCCAGGGCACCTATAAATGAAATTGCTCCTTTGCCAGCATACGGCATGAGTAAAGTAAATATAGTGGATTCTACTCATACTATAACGCAATCCGAGCTGGATTCTATATGGATTTTTTATTATGGGAATCCAACATTATTGCCTGATCATGATGCTAATGTAGCAATTTTAGGGAGGTATGATGTAGAAAACCTGCCCATGATGTTATCGTTTGAATATGGTCATGGCAGGGTGTTTCTTATAGGTGCTCATCCGGAACTCGAGGTGAATAGTTACCGTGATGGAACTGCCCCGTATGATGAATTAGATGATAAGGGTTCGGATTGGGATTTAATGAAAAAGGCAGTTCTCTGGTGCTTAAAAGAGTTAAATTAAAGGGAGGATAAGATGAAACAAATGGTAGAAAAAAAATGGGAAAGGTGGTTGATAGGTTGTTTATTTGTTTTTTTATCGTTCATACTGATTACCAATTGTGAAAGCGAAAAAAGGGCAGATATAGCACTTTATTCAGACCAGGGTGCCGATAAAGATTGCATAAGAGCCACACAGGAAATGCTTGAATGGTTTGGATATACTGTTGAATTGATAAAAGCAGATTATATTAATGAAGTTGGACTCGACAGCTTCAGAATGCTATGTG
>JAGMEZ010000389.1 GCA_023127905.1 Caldifarciminota bacterium | reverse complement strand
GTAAAGTAAATAGACTTAAACACATTAAGGGGTTCAAAAAAACACCTTCAGCTAAGGTTCTCGGAAGTTCATACACTGAAAAAGAACTAATTGAGTATGCATATAACACAGCAGTAACAATGAGAAAATTAGGGATAAATTTGAACCTTGCACCATCCCTTGATCTTTCAGACAGTGAAAAGGCACTTATGAATATTCAGGAAAGATCTCTTGGAAGCAATCCTGAAACAGTTAAAAAGAAGGCAGAAGCACTCCTGGACGGATATAGAGCAGGGGGTGTTCTTTCATTTGCCAAGCATTATCCAGGATATGGTGATGTAGGAATAAATAGCGATGTCTCAGTTGCCTATTTTAACTTTTCAGCTATCAATATGGTTAAGAACTTTAATCTTTTTGTTTCCCTTTCAAATAAGATTGATGGTGTTATGATGTCGAGTGTAATATATAGTGATTTTGACAGCGTCCCTGCTCTTTACTCAAAAGAGATTATTGATCTCATTCGTATTTCCAATCCTGATATTCTTGTAATGACTGATGATCTTTATGCTCCTGCACTAAGAATCCTCGATAAAGAAAACCTTGCCATGATTACTACAAGAGCATTCAGTGCAGGCAATGATATACTACTTGTGATGTGGGATATTAAAGTTCTTATTCTAATAGAGGCAATAAATAAAATGATAATTCTAAAACCAGAACTCGAAAAACATATTAATAGAAGCGTAGTAAGGGTACTTTTAGCAAAGGAAAGGATTTACCCGGGGTTAATTGAGAAACTTTATAAACAATGGGTAGAAAAAGACCCCTCAGGGTTCAATTTTGAAAAAGATTGATGACTTCTCAACCTTTGTTTCATTTGACCTTGAAACAACAGGGTTATCTGATACAGACAAAATAATAGAATTTGGTGCAGTAAGGGTTGAGAAGTACGAAATAAAAGAGACTTATCAAACACTAATAAATCCAAGGACCCACATTCCGATAGATGTTTTTATTCTTACTGGAATAAAAAGGGATGAGGTTATGGATGCACCAAATATACAGGATGTTAAGGACACAATTATCGATTTTATAGGAGAGTTTCCATTAGTTGCCCACAATGCACCATTTGACATTTCTTTTCTCAAACGGGAAATATCAGAAATTCTGAATCCTGTTTTCGATACACTCGAACTCTCAAGGATACTCTTACCTTTTGCCAATGACCATAGATTACAGACACTGTACTCCATTTTTGAAAAAGGTGAGCCTGCTTTTCACCGTGCACTTGATGATGCGATTGCAACTTCAAAGATTTATATAAAACTTATTGGCTTTATTGAAAAGCTTCCACTTGAGTTATTAGAAAAAATTGTAAAAGTACAAGAAAAAATAAAAGGAGATACCCTTAAGTTATTCAGAAGTGCCTTTGCCCGAGCACTATCAGAGAAAGGAGGAAGGGATCTTTCATACATAAAGGAAATGTTTCCGGTTCCTAATAATATTTTTGAATCCCGTGCTGCAAAAAACAGTGTACAACTATTTCCAACTGAAGAGTGTGTTGAGGAAATCCTCCTAAACAATGACATATTTGAAACAGCCATAAATAAATATGAGAAAAGAACCGAACAAATAGAACTGGCAAAAATGGTAATGAAGACTTTTCTTTCAAATGAAATACTTATTTCAGAGGCTGGCACAGGAACAGGCAAAACATTTGCATATCTTATTCCCTCGATGATTTGGAGTAATTCTGCAAATGAGAGAATTCTCATTTCTACATATACAAAAAACCTTGAGGATCAGCTTTTCCATAAGGATATTATCAATATTTCAAAAGGACTGAATGTTGAATTTAAAGCTACTCTTATTAAAGGTAGAAATAATTATCTCTGTGTTAAAAGATGGAACGATATTTTTCGCGATAATTTACAATTATTTAGCAACGACGAGAAAAAGTCTCTTCTAAATCTTGTAATCTGGCAGGAATTAACAGAAACTGGTGATATTTCGGAAAACAGTTCATTTTGGCTCCATGATAATACATCCCTCTGGTCAAGGTTATCATGTGATACAATGAATTGTGACATGAACAAATGCCCTGAATTTAATGAATGTTATCTGACGAGAATAAGAAGAGAATCTAAAAATTCGGATATCGTCGTTCTTAATCATTCACTCCTATTTTCAGATTTGATAGCAGAACAGAAAATTCTCGGTGAATACAATAATCTGATAATAGACGAAGCACATAACATTGAGAAAGCAGCTACTGATTTTTTGGGAACAAAGATTACGTCCTGGCAGATAAAAAACCTTCTTGATAGACTGTATCGACATGGAAAAGGGTTACTTATTAAAATGAGAAATATTACGAACATACTTGTTAAAAAAAATAAAAATATATCAATTGAAGGTCTGTCAGAAAGCACAGCTGCTATTGATGAATCAAGAACAATTTTATCGGAAATCACTCAAAGAATAATTGAGGAGGCTGATGATTCTGAATATAAGGGAAGGATTCGACTTAAGAAAGGTGATGCACTTGTTGAGGAACTAATGCCTTTGAATGAAAAACTGTATTCAAAACTAAAATACACAATAAACATATTACAGAACTTTATTAAAACTTTTAAAGGTGAAAATAACTTTGTAACTGGAAAAGAAATTGTAGATGAAGTTACACAAGTTTATGAAGAATCAACAGAAATAGTTGATATTTTTTATAGTTGTCTTTCCTGTGAAGGAAATAATCTTTGTTTTTGGGCGGAATCTACCGATGGTAATAAAAACATTAAACTTGTTTCTGTTCCAATTAATGTTGCGGATACATTAGAGAAAAAGCTCTTTGGGGGTCTCACTGTAACAGTGCTTGTTTCAGCAACCCTACTTGTAGAAAACAGTTTTAATTATTTTAAAGAACGAGTCGGATTAATGGGTTTAGATAAAGTTAGGGAATTTGCAACTGGTTCATCTTTTGATTTTGATAATCAAGTTCTTGCCATTCTCCCCTCTTTCATTGAGGAACCACAGAAAAAAGGATTTATTATTGACATCGTAGATTTATTACTGAGGGTAATTCTCTCAACAAGAAGGGGAACATTAATTCTTTTCACATCATATAAACTTCTAAATGCTGTTTATGAGAGACTGGTCGAGACTCTTCACCAGAATAATATTTTATTGTTGGCACAGGGAAGGTCAGGCTCAAAAAATGTAATTATAAAAAGGTTTATGGAAAATAAAGACTCTGTTTTACTTGGAACATATAGTTTCTGGGAAGGATTCGATGTTCCTGGTAAAGCACTTGAAAACCTAATTATCACAAAACTTCCCTTTCCTACACCAATGGAACCGATCATAGAAGCACGTTCTGAGTATGCGGAGTCATTGGGATTTCGACCATTTGATTCATTATTTGTCCCTGAAGCAGTCATAAAATTAAGACAGGGTTTTGGAAGATTGATCAGAAGTAAAGATGATAAAGGAATAGTAATTCTTCTTGACACCCGACTAATAAAAAGGAAATATGGAGAAAAGTTTCTTCGCTCTCTTCCTTCACATGTAGAAATTGTCCATTATGAGGAGGACATGCTTGAACGAATTAAAAATTTCTGGCAGGGATAACTTTAGAAAGAATTATTATTCTGGAATAATGAACGGTGTTTTTTATAACATCGCCTATGCTTTTATCGGTGGCTCAACTGTTCTGCCTATGTTTATTAATTCTTTAACCAATTCAAGATTCTTTGTTGGACTTGTAAATACTATTGAAACAGCAAGCTGGCCACTGCC
This sequence comes from Caldifarciminota bacterium, assembly GCA_023127905.1. Classification (GTDB taxonomy): domain Bacteria; phylum Hydrothermota; class E44-bin80; order E44-bin80; family E44-bin80; genus JAGMEZ01. The sequence continues at coordinate 4,236 of JAGMEZ010000389.1, read as the reverse complement.
GCAGATATTTGTAGCAGGTTTTGTGGAACACAAAGAAAGTAAAAAACCCCTTTATATATATTTGGCAATTTTGCGTTCATTGATTATTTTAATTATCTCACTATTTATTATTCTGTTTTCAGAAGCACCAAGGACTGGAGTTCTTACAATATTTATCCTTCTTTTCTTTGCATATTCTCTATCAGGTGGTCTTGCCGGCATATCTTTTATGGATATTATTGGTAAGGTTTTCCCTTCGGACATAAGAGGAAGTTTGTGGGCATGGAGAATGGGAATAGGAGGAAGTCTTGGCGTTGTTGCGGGATTTTTAGTAAGTTATATTATAAAAAGATTCAATTACCCTGTTAATTTTGGTATTCTCTTCCTTATAGCTACCTTTTTTATGTCAATGGCTTTTCTGTCCTTCTCCTTGATTAAAGAACCAGTTAGTAATATAGTAACGAGGAGGAGGAAAAGATTTGCTGTTTTCATCTCAGATGGCATTGCTACACTAAAAAAGGATAAGAAATTTTTCAACCTATTTTTAATACGAATATTTTTGGGAGTTAACACAATGTCAATTCCATTCTACATAATATTTATAAAACAGAATCATGGAATTGAACTCAGTACCGTCGGGTTTTTCGTATCTACCCAGACTCTTGGAGCAATTATTTCAAACCTCCTCTGGGGGAATTTAAGTAGGAACAAAGGAAACCATCTTGTTTTGAGGGGAACAGCTGCAATTAGTATTTTGCCACCAATTCTTATTCTCTTAAGCTATATCAAACATATCAATCTTGCTTATGATCTATTCATCTTCTTTCTTCTTGGAGTAACAATCCAGGGAATCTGGTTGGGTTTCCCAAACGCACTTCTCGATATTTCTCCTTCAGAAAAAATCCCAACTTACGTTGGGTTTATGAATACTATGATAGCTCCGGTTCTCTTTCTCCCAACAATTGGTGGTTTACTTATTGATTATGTTTCTTTTAATATTCTCTTTTCTTTATCCCTCTCAGCCAGTATTTTAGCATTCTTTTTCTCAATGAAATTTAGTCTAAAAAAAGATATTATAAGAAAAATATATTAAGAGTGAAATAATGAAAAAATTAAGCAAAGGTATAAAGGTAAGAAAATTCCTTCATTTACTAACAGCATTCTTTCCGTTATTATATATATATCTTGAACGTAGAGAAATGTTAATTCTTCTTTTTTCTTTGACGTTTATATCCTACTTAGCTGATATCCTTAGACTTGAAATAAAACCGCTTGGAAGAATATTTTATCGAATTTTTGAAAAAATGCTATGGGAAAAGGAAAAGAAAATATTTACTGGTGCATCTACATATTTACTGTCAGCATTTCTTGCAGTTTTTCTTTTTTCAAAACCTGTTGCTATTGCTGCCCTTCTTTTTCTATCTGTTGGTGATACAATAGCATACTTTGTTGGCACAAAATTTGGAAAAATTTCCATTTCAGGTGAGAAAACCCTTGAAGGAAGCCTCGCCTGTTTAATCCTTTGCATAGTTATTTCGTTCTTTATACACAATCTTCCCCTCAGGGTTACAATTGCAGGAGCTATCGGTGCCTCTACTGTTGAACTTTTTCCTTTCGGAGTTGATGATAATTTGATGCTTCCTTTAGTGAGTGGGTTGATAATGGAAGTAGTTAAATATATGTTTTTCTGATGTTTAGTATACTATTCCAAAGAAAATACTTTAACTTGAATTCCCGTTTCTTCTTCAGTTCGTAATGCAATCTCTTCAAGTTTTTTTCTGCTTACCTTTTTTATTCCCACCTCTGGAACAGGACGGTCTGTAGAGTATATCTGGGCTCTTATAGGTGAAATTTCACCAATGGCTTTTATCCATTCTGAAATATTATTTTCTTTTGTATTATCAACACTTCCCTTAACAAAAACTGTCTGAATAATGAAGTCTTTCTCATTTTTTAACGATTCAATTATGTCTTTTAAGAAAATTCCTTTTGCAGGTTTATTAATTTTTTGAAAAGTTTCCTCATTTCCTGCGTCAAGTTTAAAAATCTTAACATCAACATTCGATAGTGCCCTCTTAACACTAACATTATTGAGAAATGATGAATTTGAAAGAATAGCTAAAGGTGTAGACTGTAAAATTTCATCCCTAATTATTTTCACTCCTTCTACGATTTGTTCAAATTCTGGGTGTATAGTAGGTTCTCCATCACCAGAAAAGGTTATATAATCAAGATTAGGAATGCCCTTGAGTGCTCTTCGAACTTCTAAAAAGACATCTTCCTTTGTTGGAAAATCATTGATATGCTCAAATACATCTGTTGTCACGCGCTCAGTCCATCCAAAATGGCAGTATATGCAGTTAAATGAACACAATTTATGTTTTACTGGGGAGAGATTAATTCCAAGAGATCGCCCAAGCCTTCTTGAATTAACAGGTCCATATATTATGCCGGGTTTCAATGGTAAGACATTCATAACCTTTTCCACCTGCTTCCTTCAGGTGTATCTTCTATCTCGATATCGAGATTTTTTAATCCATTTCGAATTTTATCAGATAATTCATACAGATTTTTCTCCCTTAAGTTTGAACGTAATTTCAAAAGCAGTTCAATAAGTTCTTCATCATGCTTAATATGGTCTTCCTCTACTGATTCAAAAAGCCCAAGAACAGAGAGCATTTCTTTTAATGTCTCTTTCGCACTCAGAATCAATTTTTTATCAGGATTTCTCTTTATTGTTTCAAAAATATCCTTTGTGTAAGTATATATGACAGAAAGCGCCTTTGGTGTATTGAAATCATCATCCATTGCTTCTTTAAATTTATCTATTATTTCTTTATTTACTTTGCCACCTTTCCCTTTCGTCTGGGACAAGAGAAATAGAATCTGATTTAATCTTTCATACCCACCTTCCTGTTCCTTTATTCTCTCTTCATAGTAATCTAAAGGACTTCTATAATGTGTAGAGAGAATATACAATTTCACTACATCAGGCTTATAGGTTTTAAGAATATCACTGATTAGTACAACATTTCCAATAGATTTTGACATCTTTTCACCTTTAAGATTTAATCTTCCATTGTGTACCCAATATCTTGCAAAGGGTTTTCCTGTTGCACCTTCACTCTGTGCTATCTCATTTTCATGATGAGGAAAGATAAGGTCTGCACCACCGCCATGAATATCAAAAGTTTCACCAAGATAATGTATACTCATAGCAGAACACTCTATATGCCATCCAGGTCGACCCCTTCCCCAAGGGCTTTCCCACCAGGGTTCTTCCGGTTTTGCACCCTTCCATACGACAAAATCAACAGGATTCCTCTTATTCTCATCGGGTTCTACCCTTGCACCTACACGAAGTTCATCAATTTTTTTTCCTGATAATTTTCCATAACCTTTGAATTTCGAAACATCATAATAGACATCATTGCCTGAGACATAAGCAATCCCTTTTTTTATTAATCTTGAAACAAATTCCTGGATTTCCTGTATATGCTTTGTTGCCTCGGGGTAAAAATCTGCTCTTTTTATATTTAGTTTATCAGCATTGTCAAAGAATTCATCGATAATTCTTCTAGCAATTCGTCTATAATCTTCACCTGTCTCATTTTGCTTTTTAATCAATTTATCATCAATATCAGTAAAATTCATGATAAGGGTAACGTCAAAACCGGAGTACTCAAAATATCGTTTCAGTATATCGCCAGTTATAAATGCCCTGAAATGACCGATATGTGGTCTGTCCTGAACCGTTAAACCACAGAAATAAATTTTAACCTTACCCTCTTCAAGAGGAATAAATTCTTCTTTCTTCCTGGTAAGTGTATTATATATATGAATCAACTATAACCTCCATAACATTTTCTCATCTATTATCACACTAAAATGATACATGTCAAGCAAAAAGTGGCCGGAGCGAACAGTCATGGATTCATTACACTTTTTCCAGAATGCAAGGTTAGTGATTAGAAGGAATTATGGAGAGCAGGTTTCTATAAAATAATCTGCCAAATGGTAATACCTAATTAACTCGCTGGAGAGATAATTTAGCTCCCAATGAGATGAGTACTTCGGCTTCTCTCAGCACCGGGTTATGTAACTTCTCCTATTTGAAAGAGGGGAGTATTGTTGCTTAAAGGTGAGAGAGTAGGTGATTATTGCCTGAACTTAACAAGATATACATCAAAACCACCTGACCCGAATGACCCTGTATTTCCAACTATAATATATGCCCCATCCGAAGTTTCAATGATT
>JAGMEZ010000388.1 GCA_023127905.1 Caldifarciminota bacterium | reverse complement strand
AGAAGGAGACGATACATCAAGAATATAAACTCCACCACCTGAGCCACAGAAGGCTAAATTTCTCGCAGAATCAAGTGCTACTGCTTGAGATGGTCCAAAAGGCCAGTTTCCCACAAACCGCACATTGAGTGAATCAAACCACATAATGCCTGTTTCTTCGGAGTTATTTAACCCTACTGAGTATGATTCTCCATAAGCAACACCACTGCCTGATATAACCAGACAAACCATCAAAAATATCAAATACCTAAGCATACATACCACCCCCTATCTAACTACTGCAAACTTACCTTTTATCAGAACATCACCGGATTTATCTTCTACAAGATAGATGTAAATTCCACTTGTAATATCTTTATCATCGTCATTTCTTAAGTCCCAGGAATAGAGTATTTCTGGTTGAACAAACTGATGATTCCAGACTAAGTTTCCTGCAATCGTATATATCCTGATTGTCCCTTCATCGGGTAAGTTAGCAAAGGTCAAAACAGCATGTCCCTGTTTCGGCATAAATGGATTCGGAAAGATAAAAATCATATCACTCGAAATAACTCTTAAATGTATTGGAATATTAATCGTCGGACTAACAGTGTCATTAGTGGAGACCACAAGAGTATCATAATAATTACCAAGGCTAAGACCGGTCGCATCGAAGGTGATGCTAACACTCGTACTATCTCCGGGATATACCGAACCACTTGTAGTATCTTCTGAAAGCCAATCTACCTGTTGGTTTTCGTTTATGCTCCAGTTTAATATCGCTGTTCCACTATTTCCAATAATCAAAGGTTCTATTCTTAACCCTTCCTGATTAAGTGTAATATTGAGTGACGAAGGGTTAATCCATGCTTGCGGAATCACACCTTCCGGCAAAACCCTTATAAGATAAACATCGCCATTACCTGCACCGAAAGAATTTGTTCCTCCTGCAATAATGTAACCACCATCTGAAGTCTGTTGAACTGAATAGGCAAAATCATACTCTGCTCCTCCATATATCCTTGTCCAGAGGGTATCACCATTTTCATCTGTCTTAGTAAGGTTAATATCCTCATAATTTATATTGCATACAAAGATATAACCGTTATCGGAAGTCTGTTGAACCGAATAAGCATAATCATATCCGCCATGTTCGTATATCTTTGCCCAGACCGAATCACCATTCGCATCGGTTTTTAATAGATAAGTATCACCCATTTCTGAACCAGTTGGATGTGTAATTCCTATAATAATATATCCTCCATCTGAAGTCTGACGGACTGAATATGCGTCATCATCATGTGGACTTCCATAGGTCTTTGTCCAGATAATATCCCCATTTGCATCTGTCTTTATAAAATAGGCATCACTCTCACCTGCACCAAAAGAAGATGTCCATCCAGCAATGATGTATCCACCGTCCGATGTCTGTTGAACTGAATAACCAATATCATATTCGGTCCCACCGTATCTCTTTGTCCAAACAGTGTCACCATTTGTATCTAACCTTAGTAGATGAACATCCCAATCATTTTGACTTAGTGACCATGTTCCACTTGCCATGATGTATCCTCCATCCGATGTTTGTTGAATTGAATAGTGCGTACCAATTGTCTTACCAATATATGTTTTTGTCCACAAAGAATCACCATTATCATCTGTCTTTATAATATAATAAAAATCAACAGAATCAATAGCAGATATTCCTCCTGCAATGATGTATCCTCCATCCGATGTCTGTTGAACTGAATAACCACAATCACTATCTGTTCCTCCATATGTCTTTGTCCAGAGGGTATCGCCATTTGCATCTGTCTTTATAAGATAAACATCACCATTACCTGCACCGAAAGAATTTGTTCCTCCTGCAATAATGTATCCTCCATCAGAAGTCTGTTGAACCGAGTAGCCCACATCATTTTCTACCCCACCATACGTTCTTGTCCAGAGCGTATCTGGAGCCTGGGCAAACAAATTTACTCCTAAAAGTAACAGTATAATGACTCCAAAAGTAAGCTTCTGTTTCATTTTTCCACCTCCCGTGACTTCTATTATAAATTCCTTATTTATTTTAATCTTATACTTTTTTTGCAAAAAGTCAAGAAAAAAATACCCTCGGAACCACAAGGCACATATGCACAAATCATAGGGGACGTTTTAAACGATCGAAACTAAATATATCCTTATTTATTCAGAAAGCAATCTCAGGATTTCTAAATCAGGTGGGAATTGTTCCTCAAAGAGAGTTATGTTGTCACCCTTGTAGCCAATGATTTTCTTACTCTTCTCATCTATTTCTATTTCTAACCTGCCTATGCTGCTCAGGTTTCCATACGTACGGCAAATAATAGTATGATTGATTGTACCTTCAAATGGTTCTCTCATGCCCCTACCCTCTCCTCCACCAATAATAATATCAATTCCAGTGAGAGAATCAGCAAGGAGACTGTCATGGACAAATCCTGTGTTTGTCAACCCAATGATGATGTCGCAACCTTCATCTTTTTGTAAAGAGATAATCATCTCTTCTGCTCTTTCATATTCCTTCTCATAGAAAAACTGCTCGTTAATCCCTTTTTCTACCCAGATGGGACCATATTCAGAAATAAGACCAAAAATTCCGATTTTCGCTTCCTCACAATCAAATATTTTATATAATTCACCAATATACTTATTCTCTGTTTTGGATATCAGATTTGCTGAAAGCCACGGAAAATATGTCTTATCGATGATATTACCAAGCACATCTTCACCAAGGCGTGTATCATAAATTCCTATTGCACAGGCATCATACTCCATCCTGTTCAGAAATTCTACCGTCTTACCAATCTTAAGCTCTCCCAGAGCAGGATTCCCGAAACAGTTTCCTGCATCGAGAAGCAGAACAGTATATCCCTTTTTCTGACCGTTGGACCTCTCTTCTTTTATATATGTTGCACATGATGCAGCATTACCAAGAGGTGGAGGAAAATCCTTGTTAATGAAATATGCAGGTTCGCCCTTTAGCCTTCCCATCATATCATTTGTATAAAGGATGACAATCTTCTTATTTGCCTGGATTATCCCGCAAATAAGAAATAAAAATAAAAAAATCAAACCAATCCTTTTTGTCATTTACTTCCTCTCTTTTCGCTCAAGTACCGTTGGGACTTGTCCCCAACAACATATCCGCCCGCAATGGCGTTCTTTTGACTCAATAACCTAATAACACAATAACTCAATAACTGTCTTTTCACTCAAGGTCTTTCATCTTTAGCTTCTTCGACGATAGGTTGAGAGTCTTGTTGAAATACTCTTCAAAAGCATCCGCTACAGATTCACTGTCTATTAGAACAGACGCTTCATTGTTCTTTTCAATTGCATAGTAACTCCAATTGGTGGAGCCAACAACCGTATAACGGTGGTCAATTATCAACAGTTTCGGGTGGCTTGTCACATCGAGTGGGTCATAATAGACTTCTACCCCTCCTGCCTTCAGGGAATCCGCCATGTGTTTGTTTTTCAAGGTGTTATCCTTATTCCAGCTCGATGCATCCAGGATTACCTTTACATCAACCCCCCTCTTCTTCGCTCCAATCAATGCATGAAGGAGTTTCCAGTTCACGTCTTCTGGATACTCGGGGTATATTCTTGCGGTAAACATGAATACAAAGATTGAATGCTCTGCATTATCGAAGAGTTTAATTACTGCAGGAAAGTAATCCCTGTTTGTAATAACCTGTACATCATCAGCTGGCAAAGCAGATAGGATGCTGTACCACATGAGGATAAAGACCATTAGCAATAATTTCTTCTTCATATTACCTCCAATATTGCAAATTTAGATTTCAGATCTTAGACATTTATGTAACAGACAAGGCTTCCAGCCTTGTTGTGAGGCAAGATGCCTCACCTGTTCTCTATTACATAAAAATATAAAACAATTTATTATCGGGGTTAGGAAACCCCTCCTACATTTTTTGAAGAGGAGAGACATCTTCATAATTTACCTATTTTGATCAATTGAATCATATTCTGATAATCTGATGCTCTTGCGCACTTCAACGTCTATAGGTTACGCTGAAAATGAGTTTTATAAGACTTTCTTCTACCCTTGTTACTCCTTCCATATCCCTCTGTTCTATCGCAACATCGTCACCTGAAAAATCAAACCGGCAAACTTTAACCCCGGTATCAAAAGCATATCCCCCCTTCTCAAATCCAAAGCCAAATGTAAAGTAAACCTTCGGCATATTTCTTGAAAGATACGAAGTCTCGTATCCAAAACCAAATCTTCCATTAAGCCCAGGAGAAAATGCATGTTCTACACCAAGATGAAGTTTTACAACATCTTCATAATTATCATTAACCTCATTCCATCGTTCATAAGCACCATCAATAATAAAAAGCGCAGGAAAAGTATTTGGAGGGACAATGGTAATACCTCCACCCATTCTCAAAGGAATATAATCCTCTGCATAATCTCCGATCGTGGCTTTAGTCGATACAAATCCGCCCAGTCTGATTCTTGTTAATGGATGTGCATGCAATCCAAAGGTCACACCATTTCCACCCAAATTCCTTGAAAAATCCTCGCTTATATCTGTCTTTGATGGGTCAACATAATCCCTGATGTATTCGTATTCCCTCTTTCCAGTATAAAGATTGAAACCTATACCAAAAGAGAGTTTTTCTTTCAGTAATTCATACGCAATTCCTAGATTCAGTAAGTATAGTTTTCCTTTCCCTTCATCAAGAACTGTCTCTTTCAAAATATAGAAATCATCCCTTACTTCCTTATAGTATCGATAATCATAATTAAGAATGGGAAGAATGTTAACATCAAATCCTAAACTATATTTTGATGTATAAGAAGCAGAAACATATGTAGGTTCACAAAAAACAAAACTGTTATCAGCGACAGTCACATCTCCAATCCTGTTATCAAATGAGTCAAAGATACTCTTTTTTCTCCTCTCTCCTGATTTTATAAACCCTCCTCCGATAACAATCTTAAACCCGGGGTTCTTTATCAGAAGTGCAGGGTTTGACCATGCTTCGCCCATTATGGTTGATCCTCCTAATGCTGTATACTTCCCTGTAACTGCCCCCATGCTTTCACCCGATGCAGACGATTCTGGAAGCGTGTAGCTATAGAGAAATGAAAAGAATAAAATCAAAAAAGAAAAGATAAATAATAGTTTATTATTCATTACCACCTCACGTCAATTTGAAGATTATAACTCATCTGTTCCCTTACATCAGTAAAATCCCTGATGAGTGTTTCTTCACTATCTCCATAATGATATTCATTGCCTGAACCATAAATACCTGTATGGGGATACGATGAGCTTTTGTTTCTTACCTTAAACCGTATTGAGATATTTTCTGAAAGTCTGTCCTTAAAGGTTATATAGTATTTTTTCCCTTCGCCATATAGAAAGTCTATTCCGGTGTCTTCAAAAATCCACTGGCTCATTGAACTTGCATCCCAAATAGCAACACCACCGACCACACTGAAGAAATCACTGAAATTGTGTTCCCAACTTGCATCAAGGTACCCACCTTCCATAAGAAGGTTTCCGCTGTATTTCTCGTTTGGAGTAAGTTTAACCCTCCCATAACGCGCTTCAAGACTAAGGTAATCACCGGCAACTGTAGCAAAAACACGAAGCGTTGTCTCCTGGGTTCTTGAGGTTGTAGCGAAAACTGCTTTGGGTAATTGTTTTACTTGCCACTTTTGTTTTATTCTAAACCGTAATGGAAAAACAGGCTTGTATTCAATCTCACCCTGTATCCTTACATTGCTCAGGTTGTAGGCAAGATTTCTCCAAACGTCAATATATGCCCTTGTTATTGTCAGGTTTCTCAATATCTGATACCTTGTCTCAAAATAATGACCATCCTCTGCTTTCGGAATAGGAAGGTCCTGCAAATCAGTATAAAGGGGGTCAATGAGCCTGTAATCTTTTTCGACAATCGTATCATCAAATTTTGACTGCTCAGAGAATGCCCTTGAATAGGGGTTAAAGAAATCTACGCTGTAGTGTCTCTTCATATAAATAACATAGAATGTATTAAATTGAATGAGGGATTTCAGTATATATCCGTATCCGTAATCCTTCTGTCTCACATACTCACCTTCAAAACTCAGATTCTTATAAACGGTTCTAAAACTTGTCCCAAGATATGTACGTTTTCTCCCTTCCTGCATCATCAAATAGTTAAGGTCGTCCAGTTTATCTTTATCAAACGGAATATCTATCTCTGATGTATCGGGTCTGAGCGGTTTGCTCATAAATGTCTGGTATCCATTGAAAGAAATATACGTTCCAAGAGGAATGAATAGAACATCAGAGAGATCTACCTTTAATGCACCACCATAATCTTCCTGGCTAAAAACATCACTGGATGAAGAAGCGCGAGGTTGCGTATAAAAATAACTATTCACTGTTCCGTCCCTGTTGAGAATACCATCTTTCCTGTCCTTCGAATAAAAGAACAATGGGTGCACCATAAAAATATTTCCCTTACCTGCAACACCGGAAAGTTTAAACTCTTCTGTATCCGTCAAGTCACCAAATAACCCCTCAACCCTCCTTGTCAACCGCGCCCTCTCCTCGTCGGTATTATCAAATAAGAGCCCTTGGCCAATAGTAACCCTGTAGTTTCCAACAATAAATTTCTCCAGTGGTCCCTGATTCATAACTGTTACATACCCCTTACTTAATTCCTGTTCTTCCCCGTGTCTGGAAACTATTATTCCACCAAGTTTTGCATACTTTTTCCATCTTAATCGCAACCTGTTCGAAACCACCCCCGGGGGTTTTGCAGAAATGAGTGCCTCTTTCTCCTGAAATAGTTTACTTCTGAGTCCGTCAATTTCCTCCAGACTCCAACCGGCATCAAGCAAAGTACTGTGGAGATTTGAAGTTGTGTCTGCCACAAGATCCTGTATCTGAGAATTCAATGCATCCACTCTCTGTGAGTAAGAATCTTCATCGCCAATCCACATATCCTCATGGTCATACCGTATCCTATAGTGCATACTGAAAGGAATAGCCTGTACCTCAGGTTCTGTTGTTACAATATAGTTTCTCATATTCCTGAATCCATAAGATGACAAGAACTTTGCATTTTTTAATGCATTCACATATCTCAATCTGCCGATGAATCTTCTGTGCTTAACAGCGCTGACAGCATCAACAGGAGTCACCCTGTCAAGAAGAAGGATATCATCCACACTTGCCCTATTGATATTAATGGGAGAAAGAAGCAAATCCTCCCACTCATCAATTGCTCCTTCCCTTGGGCTCTCTTCAGCTGCAAGGCGTTCCTGAAGATACAGGATATACTTCGATACTTCCCTACGTTCCTCAGGCACCTCTATAACAATTATATGTTTAATCTTTTCAAATATATCACTATCCATTCCTGGAGTATCAAGTATTTCATATATACTCTTGAAATAACCCTTTTTTATTCTCAGATTGTAAAGGGAATCTGCCAGAGTTTCATTAAGAGGTAAGGTTCTTACCTCATCGCGTGAAGCAGTGTTAATGTAAACCTTAGGCGATTCCTGTGCTATCAATAACTGAAAAAGTAGAAAAACAAGAAAAAAAACGAGATTGCTTCGTTTATGAGTATGAGAGATAACTCGCAATGACATCCTTAAAATTCCCATCCTGCCTCCACGAAATGTGTGATGGGGAGTTCTGCGTGTGTTTTAAAAGCATAGTTAATTCTTACATGTTTAAATCCTGTACCAAAACCGAGTGAGAAATCGACAGGCTCAGTCTCGACACCACCACGTAAAATCAGGAGCTCTTTAAATATGGTAACCTCAACCCCCATCTTTACATTTATATCATAGCCTATCTGTTTATCAAAATCAAGAAGTGTTATGACACTTTCAAACGGCATATATGACAAACCGAGAGAAACTTCCTCCGGAAGTTGATGTTTAAAAGTCCCTCCGATAGTCGGGCTGTTTAGATTGTGATAGACAAATCCTATCCTCCAGCGCCTGTAAACATCCATTATAATACCAATATCTACACCGATAGCATAATAATCCCTAAATCTCACATTCTGGATATTGTAAGCGGTAAGGCTGTAACCAAAGGATACTTCCTTTAAAAGATGAAAACCATGAGATGCGATGATTGCTCTCTCTGCCTCAAGAGTAGTATTCCTTTCAACGATTGTTCCTGAGTTATCTGTGTAATCACCTTTAACAGAAGATTCTCTTACACTTAGTGCAAAACTTCCCCACTTCGTTGGCAGACAGGTATTAAATGTAAAATAATTTACAATACCGAATAAACGCTTGTATGTCGAAAAAACCTCTGCCCTATCAAGATAAGAGAGTCCTGCAGGATTCCAGAATGAAGCATTGTGATCATCAGAGAGAGCTGTGAATGCTCCTCCTAACGCATCCGGTCTCGTACCTGTTTTAAAATCTTCAAATGCAGGAAAAAGTGACTTAGCAAAAACTAACAGGAATAAAATAAATAAAAATCTTTTCATAACCAAC
>JAGMEZ010000387.1 GCA_023127905.1 Caldifarciminota bacterium | reverse complement strand
AGCAAACAGGATTAGGGCTCTATCTTGCGAAAAAAATAATAGATATGCATGAAGGAGAGATAAAAGTACTTATAAACAATAATACGATTTTCACAATCATATTGAAAGCATAATGAATGGAATAAATATATTAGTTGTAGAGGATGAAAAGAACCAACGGATTCTTCTGAAAAGACTCCTCAAGAAAGAAGGAAATGAGCCCGAAGAAGCAGAAAACGGAAATGATGCAATCAGAGCTTTCGACCGTGGAGATTTTGACCTTGTTTTGCTCGACCAGAGGTTGCCAGATATGTCTGGGATTGAGGTCTTGAAAAAACTAAAAGAAATAAATCCGATTATTCCGGTTATTATACTAACAGCATATGCAAATGTAGAAGATGCGGTTAATGCAATGAAACTGGGTGCTTACCACTATCTGACAAAGCCAATCAATCCAGATGAACTCACCATTATTATAAAAAATGCTTTTGAATCGCTGAAGCTTAAAAGAGAAAATGAAGAACTCAAAGAAACCCTGAAGGAAAAATTCCGATACGATAAAATAATATATGCATCAAGTGCAATGGAGGAAATAATGTCCATTGTATCAAGAGCAGCAGGAAGTTATGCAAATGTTTTAATCACTGGAGAAAGTGGAACAGGTAAAGAACTCATAGCCGGGGCAATTCATAATTTATCCAAGAGAGATAAAAAAAATTTTGTAACTACTCATCTTGCAGCACTTCCAGAAACCCTCGTCGAAGCAGAGCTCTTTGGCTACGAAAAAGGGGCTTTCACTGGGGCAGATAAAAGGAGAATAGGAAAGTTTGAGTTTGCATCGGGTGGTACAATTTTCCTGGACGAAATAGGAGAATTACCTCAGAGTGTGCAGGTAAAGTTACTGAGGGTAATCCAGGAGAAAAAAATCGTCAGACTCGGTTCTAATGAAGAAATCCCTGTTGATGCAAGAGTTATTTGCGCAACAAATAAGAAAATAGAAAACGAGGTAGAAAATGGTACTTTTAGGCAGGACCTTTTCTACAGACTTAATGTGATACGGATTCATCTCCCACCTCTCAGAAGGAGGAAAGAAGACATTCCGCTTCTAATAGATCATTTCGTCAGGGTACATTCACAGAAAGAACAGAAAAGAATAAAGGGTTTAACTGACGAAGCAATGAAAAACCTGTTAAAGTATAACTTTCCCGGGAACATTCGTGAACTCGAAAATATCATTGAACAGGCAATCGTTTTAGCCCGTGGTGAGTATCTTACAAAAGAAAGTTTACCTGTTTCTATCATTCAAAAAAAACGAATCACTGCTGGAAAATTAAATGAAACAATCGAAAGGATTGAAAAAGAAATGATTCAGGAATCTCTGAGGAGGAATGATTGGAACCAGTCAAATGCAGCCAGCGAATTGGGTATTTCTGAAAGGGTTTTACGATACAAGATGAATAAGTATGGAGTTAAGAAAAAGGTGTAATTTCACCGAATGAAACAAAGATATACAAAGAATTTCGAGTCAATATTTGGTTTATAATTCAACAACAACATAAAGAAGGAAGTTTTTATAAATGAACCAATGACGGTTAACCATTGACAAGGATTATGAAATGAACAAACGAATACCTGACCCGATTCTTCTATTAAAAAATGTGTAAA
>JAGMEZ010000386.1 GCA_023127905.1 Caldifarciminota bacterium | reverse complement strand
CAGGCTCTTGTCCTGAGCCTGTAGTGAGATATTCGAACTGCGGAGTCGAAGGGTTAGCCTGCGTGGATGTAGCAGGATACAATAATAGACAATAAGTAAATTGCAGACGTCAGAGCATCAGAAAATCAGATGACAGATGTCAGAATAAAATGAAACAAACATGAGAATTCTCATAATTGGTGACATAGTTGGCAGACCTGGTAGATATTTACTTTCAGAGATGCTGCCAAAAATTAAAGAGGAATACTCAGTTGATTTTACCATAGCAAACGGTGAGAATGCCGCTGGAGGTTTCGGTATTACCAAGAATATTGCAAGAAAAATTCATTCATACGGGGTTAACTGCATAACAAGCGGAAATCATATCTGGGACAAGAGAGAAATAGGAGAATACCTTGACGAATCGGCTTATCTTCTGCGTCCAGCAAATTACCCACCTTTAAATCCAGGAGTAGGCAATAAAATTTTCCAATTGGATGATGAAAGAAATATTGGGATTATAAACCTTCAGGGAAGGGCTTACATGAAAAGTATTGATTGCCCCTTCAGGGTTGGAGAAAAAATCGTACAGGAAATGAGCAAAGAAACAAAAATCATTATTATTGATTTTCATGCTGAAACAACTGCCGAAAAGAAGGCATTTGGTTGGTTTATTGATGGTAAAGTTTCTTTGGTATTCGGCACCCATACTCATGTTCAAACTGCTGATGAATCTATTTTTCCGAATGGTACAGGCTATATTACCGATATTGGAATGACAGGAGCATTCGATTCTGTTATTGGTGTTAAGAAACATGCATCGATTAATTTCTTTCTGCAACAAACCCCCCAGAGATTTGACTCTGCAAAGAATGACAGGAGATTGAACGCTATATATGTTGAAATTGATGATACTACTGGCAAAACTACAAAAATTGAAAGAATTGAAAGGAGAATACCAGATGAAAGGGATAATAATTGATGGTCGAGCCATTGCCAACAAAATCAAAGACGAGCTCTCTCAAACGATACATGGTTTAATAAAAAATAACGTCACTCCAAAAATGGCTGTTCTTCACATCGGTGAAGATCCTGCAAGCATTTCTTACACAAAATCCATTAACAGAGTCGCTTCTAAACTTAATATAGATGTTGATATTAAAAAGATAGAAGATACCACTTGTGACGAAAAAGTTATTGAAGAAATAAAAAGATTAAACGAAGATAGAACAATTCATGGAATACTCATTCAAGAACCTATCCCACCCCAATTCAATAGAGATAATATTATACTATCAATATCTCCATTGAAGGATATTGATTGTATGAATCCTGTTAATCTTGGCGGAGTTATGAGAGGAAAATTTAATTTTGCTCCATCTACTCCTCTCGGTGTTCTTAAAATACTCGCGCACGAGAAAATTAACGTTGAGGGAAAACACGTAGTTATTGTAGGAAGAAGCACAATAGTTGGCAAACCACTTGCCAATCTTCTTTTAATTAAGGGAAGGGGTGGGAATGCAACTGTAACAGTTTGTCATTCAAAATCCAGCGATTTAATCCATTTTGTAAAAATGGCAGACATTGTAATAGCTGCAGTTGGTAGAGCAAAACTGATTAAAGGTGATATGGTAAAACAGGGTGCAGTTGTAATAGACGTGGGAATAAATTCTATTATAGATAATGAAGGTAAACATAAATTAGTTGGTGATGTTGATTTTGACACTGTAGCTGAAGTTGCATCATACATCACACCGGTTCCGGGTGGCGTTGGACCGGTAACGACTTTGATGTTACTATCAAATCTTATTAAAGCAACAAAAGAGAATCTAATTTAATTTCAGAAGACAGAGGTCAGATTATTAATCCTTAGTTATGATATGTTTTCTGATTTCTGTTATCTGTCATCTGTTTTCTGATATATGATCTCTTAATACATTTTTATCCAAATAGAAGATGGAAGAAAAAATATTCACCGTCCGAGAAGTAACAAGGCTCATTAAAAACATTATTGAGCAAGGAACGGGTTTTTTATGGGTACAGGGTGAAATCTCAAATTTTAAAGCTCATTCTTCTGGTCATTTTTATTTTTCACTGAAGGATGAATCTTCACAACTATCCTGCGTAATGTTCAGAGACGAAAATAGAAAATTAGAACTTAAACCGGAAGATGGTATGGAAGTACATGCTTACGGAAGAATTGGTGTATATGAAAAACAGGGCGTATATCAATTGTATGTCTATGATATGAAACCTGTCGGGATTGGTGAGCTTGCACGCCGTTTCGAAGCACTTAAGAAGAAACTAAAAAGTGAAGGGTTGTTTGAGAAAGAATATAAGAAACTATTGCCTGATTTTCCATTAAAAATTGGCGTCGTTACCGCAAGCACTGGCGCGGCAATTCAGGACATTCTCAACATTCTTAGCAGAAGAGCACCGTATGTTGAGGTTATTTTGAAACCTGTAAAGGTGCAGGGAAAAAATGCAGCAGATGAAATCACACAGGCAATAAATGAATTTAATAAATACGGAGATGTTGACCTTCTAATAGTAGGAAGAGGCGGCGGTTCAATAGAAGACCTCTGGGCATTCAATGAGGAAAAAGTAGCAAGGGCAATATTTAATTCAGAAATTCCAGTTATATCTGCTGTTGGTCACGAAATAGACTTCACAATTTCCGATTTTGTAGCTGACCTGCGTGCTCCAACACCGTCAGCGGCAGCAGAGTTGGCTGTCAGGGATAAAAAGGAAATACTTGAAAGTATAAATAATCTTCTAAAAACAGCAGGAAGACTGTTTTTCAACAACATCGAACAGAAACGTGAAAGGCAAAAGAACCTTAGTAAGCGATATGGAATAGTACGTGTGGTTGATACGATAAGACAGAAAAAACAGTCAGTGGATGAATATGAAAGGAGAATAATATCAAAAATAACCTACGTCTTCTCAATGAAATCGCAGATGATAGAAGGTATTTCCAAAAGACTCGGAGGATTAGACCCATCAGCTGTCCTTGGTAGGGGATATACAATTACAAGACGGTTACCTGAAATGAAAATTATCTCAACCATTAAAGATATTAGGCTTTACGATAGACTTGCTATAGAATTTACCGATGGAATTACACGAGCAATCATTGACAAAAAAAATCTCCAAAACAAAGAAGATACGGGTAAATAAACACAATAAAACATAAGAAAAATCTGTAATATTAATAAAAGGGAGAAGAAATGAAAAAAACAATTATTTTACTCATAATAGCTTCCATTCTTTTCTGGTATGGGTGTAAAAAAAGACTCGCTATGGCAGGGGGACAAAGGGATATTATAGTCGTTTTGGCTGAAGATAGTGATTGGGACAAAACAAAGGATGCTTTGGAGGATGCTCTTGAACGTGACGTATTTACTCCAAACAGGGAAACTATTTATTACCTTCTTCATGGATTACCAGAAAATCTCCCGTCATATTTTTATGGAAAGAATCTCATTCTTATCGGAAATTTAGAGGGTTTATCCGAAGCGTCAAAACTTATATCAAATTTACTTACTGATAACGCAATAAATAAAGTGAAAAAGAAGGAAGCTTTCATATTTGAAAAAGACAATCCCTGGGCGTTCAGTCAGTATCTGCTTATTATCACAACTCCTGGTAAACCTGATCTCGTTGACATCATTAAAAAAAACAGGGATGTTATCTTTAATTACTTTGAGAATGCATCATCTGAACGGGCAAAATATCTCATTTATTCAGCAGGCAGAGTAAAAGCAAAAGAAGAAAAGTTAAAGAATGAATTCTTCTTTTCCGTAGATCTTCCTTTTGGATTTTTCTGGGCGGGTGAGGATTCACTAAAAACATTTGCTAAATTCGTAAGACATTATCCCTTTAGATCAATTTCTATTGGATGGCAAGACAAATTGCTCGATAGTATTTCATGGAATGAAGCCTGCAGAATTAGAGACAGCATTGGAACACTCTACTTCGAGAATGATCTTATCGTCAAGGATATGACAAAAGGAAAACACGTAGAATTTCTGGAAAGAGGAGGGTATAAACTCGAGGGAATATGGGAAAATGATGAGAAAATAATGGGAGGTCCTTTTCGAACATATCTCTTTAACGATTCACTCCAGAATAGATCTTACATTATTGATATTCATGTTTTTGCCCCAGGTAAGAAGAAATGGTTCTACTTGAAGGAACTCGAAGCAATGGCCTCGACATTCAGAACTTACCCGCTTAGAGATAGTAAGGAGTGAGAAGAAGGCAGAGGACAGAAGACAGAAGACAGAGGGCAGA
>JAGMEZ010000385.1 GCA_023127905.1 Caldifarciminota bacterium | reverse complement strand
TGAAGCAGCAAGGACTCCTGTTTATCCACTTTTTATTGCTTTTACATATCTATTATCAGGATATAGAAACTGGTTTATTATTCTTTCACAGTGCTTTCTTGATGCACTGGTCGCACTTTTAATATTCTCTTCTGCTTTAATATTAATTAAAAATGTTCACTTCTCTTTTTTAACTGGGCTATTATACAGTATTCATCCCCATCAAGCACTCTATACAACACAGATATTATCTGAGATCCTTTTTACATTATTAATTGCTTTTTTTCTTGTTCTCTTTATTGTTTTCTTAAAGAGAAAATTAAAAGTATTTATTGCTCTTTCAGGAATCTTCCTTGGTATTGCAATACTTACCCGTCCCATTGCTTTTTATTTTTTTATACCTATCCTTTTCATTATTTTTCTTGAATTAAAAAGAAAAACTAAATTAATCCTTCAATCTTGTTTAATTTTTCTCTTCTCTTTCTTAATCGTGCTTACACCATGGTATATGAGGAATTATATTACCTATCGAAGGGTATTTCTTTCAACAATTGGTAACTGGAATATTGGTTACTATAATGCTGCTTTTGTTACATCTTTCAAAGAAAAGATAAGTCTTAGAGAAGCTCAATCTGTTATTGAACAGCAAGTTAAAAGAAGATATGGTATTTCAGACGAAGATTATGTCTATGCTACTGATAATCCGGAAATCTGTGGTGAGATTGCGAGTTATGGTTTTGAAATAATAAGAGAAAATCTGGGAACATACGTTTTTCTCCATTCTGCTGGATTTCTCCACACCTTCATACCAATAGAATATGCATTCCTGTATAAAATTTTCAGCAGTAAGGGTGTTAGTCAAGCTAGAGAGGCAGATCCGGTTACAAAAAAAGCATTGAGTTCTATCCTTAGGGGTAAATTTATATCCTCGATAAAAACTGTATTTGATGAACGGTTTAGAAAATTTCCTTTCTGGTTTTCTATAATTTGGTTTTCTTTTGTACTCTTTCAATTATTTATATATTTTTTTGCTATCTGGGGACTAAAATATTTCTTTAAAAACTCGAGAATTATCTTTCTCCTTTTTTTAATGACGATTCTTTATTTTTTGTTAATTCCTGGACCTGTTGGAGACTCACGTTTTCGTGTCCCTGTCGAGCCTGTCATTATTCTCCTTGCAGGAGTTGGTATATATTCAATGAGAAAGACCGAGAAAGGGAGAAAAGAATAAGTTAAAAGAGTGATAATTGTTTATTGATAGTTATTTGTTGTATATTCATGGTTATTTGTTGTTTACAGCAAAGCGTTAATAACCGGAATAGTGAATATGGGATGTACGATGTATGATGTAAGATGTAGGTAACGAATTAAACGATCGAAACGATTGAAACGATCAAAACGAACATTCAGGAATGTCAGGAAGCAATTACTCATTTACCCAATTACTTAGTTACTCAATTACCTAATATTGCCTTTACCTCAAAGAGGACGTCTTCTGTGGTAATATCGGTAAGGCATTTAAAACCATAATTGCACCTGGGAGTATGATAATCGTAACAGGGTGAGCAGGGGAGTTGCTTTCTCACAATTTTTGCCTTTACACCCCAGGGTTTATTCTTCTCGGGATTGGTTGGTCCATAAATCACAACAGATGGTACACCTGAAATAGCGCCAAGGTGAACAAGAGATGTATCATTAGCAATAATAAGGTCAACATTCTGGAGAAATTTAGTAATTTGAGGAAGAGTTAAGCTTTGCTTAAGAACTCTCAATCTTTTATGCTTTAGTGATTTCTCAATATACCTCATCTCTTCCTTCTCCTCATCCGTCCCAACTATAATTACCCTCAAACCCTCCTGCAGTAATTTCCGTGTAAGTTCTTCAAAATTCTCTTTTCTCCATCTCTTGAATACTTGCCTTTTTCCTGAACCAGGCTGTATTGCTACGAGGGGGGATTCATCATTCTCCTCAAAGAGACTCCTGAACGTTTTATCTGCAACAATTATATCATTATCAGAAACATCAATCGTAAGTGGTCTTTCTTCTGCGTCAATTTTTAACGCTTTGACAATACGGTTGTTCATCAGGACTTCATGTTCATTTTTCTCTCCGATTCTAATATTGTTAAGGAAACCTCTGTATGCTCTGTCAATTCCTATTCTCACCTTTGCCCCGGAAAGAAATGCAATAAGTGAAGTTAAAAAGGTGGGTGACATTGCATTAGAAAGGACAATATCAGGTTTATACCTTCTCACATAAAATAGCAATCTCAACAGTGCTTTCAAGGAAGGGTTTTCATCAACAGTAATAAATGAATTGGCAGTTTTAGAAAACATCTGACGTGCAAATAAATGGAATGAGCAGATGGAAAGTTGAGCATCTGGAAATCTCTCTCTGATACCGAATAGCGCAGGTGAAAAAAGAACATGATTTCCGATACCTCCCCACAGGAGAACTGCAATACGCTCGGGTAATTTGCTTAACTTAGGGTTTTCAACAAGATACTTCAATACAAAACCCACAATTGAGATCAAAAATTTAATTATGCTATTTATCATCTTCCTTTACAAACTCTTTTTTCCCCCTTGCTTCCCAAATAGCTCCCCAGAAGTTACTGAATTGAGTACCCTTGCGATCAAAATGATTAAATAAACCATTAAATAAACGAAACACTGGAAGATAAATTTTCTCTAAAAAATATGGAAACATTATTATAGGAAAACATCTTATACCTTTAATGTTAATATTGCTTAATCCTGCGATTTCCATGGCTTCCAAGTATTCTCGCTGAGAGAAAGTATTTTCATAATAATTTTTGTGGATAAACCAAGTCGATTTCCTCAGTTTCACAAAGTCAAATCGCATCAGAGAATAAACAATATAGAGAAAAAAATTTATCCATCTCTGTAACGTTTGAACAGAAAACCTTTTAGTAATTATATCTGAAAGGAATAAACCCCCTGGTTTTAGTACTCTTACCATTTCTTTAATTGGCAAATATATGTTTTCAAAATGTTCTAGTAAACCAAAACTCATTACAATATCAAATGTGTTATCCTTGAAAGGAATAGTATGCACATCTCCTCTAACATTGTTTGCTCTAAAATCCCTACATCTTTTTTTTGATATTTGTAGAGCATATTGAGAAATATCAAAATTAGTTACTTCATAACCCATTCTTAGAAAAGGAAATGACCACTTCCCACTTCCAGAACCAACATTAATTATTGTTCTCTTCCCTTTGAAAAACTCCTGTAGTTCTTTAATTCTCAACTCCTCAAAGAAGGAACCAACTAAGTTTCCGGGTCTTCTCTCTACAATCTTATAGTTTTTCCATACAGTATCGAATGATTTCCATGATTCAGAAGAGTTCATTTTTTCACTAAATGTTACTTCGTAAGATGTTTTTTCAAATAGGTGAGGAGTCCCTTTATTTTTCCTATTTGAGCAGTGGAGAATGAACATAAACCATTTTCATTTCTTTCTAAAACCCAGTGAAGAAGACGAAAAATTCCTGGAGATGAAACATCACCTATTAAAAAAAAGAAAGCAGTTGCCAAAATCCTCTCTTTTCCTTTAAGATATTTCATAAAAAGGTAAACTGTATTATGACCAAACCAGTATGTCCATAGGGGTTTGAGAAAAGACAGGTTATCCTTTAGATGATTAACCTCTATCAGGGGATCATAAATTATCTTCGTTCTCGTCTTTAGCAAACTAAAGAATATATCTTGTTCCCACCGAACAAGTCCAATGAGATTTTCATCCAGAGTTCCTATTTGACTTTTCCTAACAGCCATATTACAACCCTTTAAAAACATTACTTCCCTTTTCTCACTTCCTCGATGCTGGTTTCCAACAATATACCCTTTCCATTTGATAACTCCGACCTCTTCTGTTAGAAGAAAATTTATCCTTTTTCCTCGTACAAAAATATTATCCCTTCCTCCACAAGCACTAATCTGACTGTTATTAAAATGGTCAACAATTCTCGACAACCATTCACTACTTACAACTATATCCTCATCAAGAAAGGCAAGAATATCCCCAGTTGCCTTTTCAATTCCAGTATTAAGAATTTCTGTCATCCTCTCCATTTTTTTTAGAGGAATCTGGATGATATTCATAAGAAACTTTTTTTTGACTGATGATATCATGCTCCCGGTCTCAAAATCCTCTAAGTCAAACATCACAATCACTTCATAAGGAGCATAAGTCTGATTTACAAGCGAGTTGAGACAGTCTTTAAGTCTTTTGGGATTATGATACGTTGGAATAAGAACAGAAACCTTTAGTTTCATTCAGTTACTAAGTTATTATGTTGTTGTGTTCGTATAAGCTCAAAGATAACAGTACCACCTCCTGTATATTCGCAGGGATCAAGACACTGAAGAATAGTGTTTTTCATAGCGATCTCCCTTATCTAACGTTATGTCAAGTAAAATAGGTTGCGTGCCTGAATTAAATATTAATGCTTATTTGCTTAACTCACATTTTCAATATTTTGCCACAAAAGTTGTCATTGCGAGGAGCCCTTCGACAGACTCAGGATAAATTCCACGAAGGATGGCAATCTCATATTTCACCCTCACCTTAATCCTCTCCCGTCGAGGGAGAGGGAAAGTTAGGATTGGAAAATTACTTAATATGAGATTGCTTCGCGTTTGCGAAGCAAGAAGACACACTCGCAATGACGCTTTTCTAATATT
>JAGMEZ010000384.1 GCA_023127905.1 Caldifarciminota bacterium | reverse complement strand
TGAAATAATGGTTATCACTTCTATGGAGCCAATGGGGTCCTATATACTGCAATATCGATTCGGGTTCAAGATTCGTCTTCCCCTCTTTTGCTATTAGCTTCGCCTGGGCAAAGTAACCATTAGCATCAGGTGTTGAAATAGCGGGTCTAAAATGTAAAATGAGAAAAACAAAGTGAAATAAAATAATTAAATAGGCAAGTAACGTGAATGTAATCTTTTGTTTATAGACGTTGCTAACTTCAGATTTTACGGAATCTGGATTATTTAAAGAAATTCCCACACTGGATACTTTGCTTATCTACTTGATTTTAGGTTTCATTTTACAGATATGTACTCTTCATTCTCCTGTTATTAGACATTATATACAGGATTTTGTATAAAAAAATAAAAAAAACTTGACATTTTCGTAAAAATGTTGTATACTATATAAGTAGTTGCTTATAGACTTAAAGAGAAATAATAAATGAAGAATACGATTAAAATAATGGCAGAAGTATTTAAGGCACTTGGTGATCCAACAAGGCTTAAAATAATCAGACTACTGTCATCCAGGGGAAATTATCTTTGTGTCGGGGCATTGGCTAACAAACTTAATGTTACTCAACCGGCAGTATCCCAACATCTCAAAGTTTTAAAAAATGTTGGTATTGTTGAAGCAAACAGGGTAGGTTTTCATGTGCACTATACGATTAGCAAAAATGTCCTGATTGAGTATAAAACATTGATTGACGAACTGTTAAAAAAAGCGTTTGAAAGCTGTACATATCCTGGTCCATGTGCAAGTTGTCCTGAATCTGAAGTATGCGAGGATAAGAAAGAATAAATTTTTTTATCTATAATATAAGTTATTAAGCATAGACTAATAAAAGAAGTTTATATTAATCGATTATGAATAGGTTCACTGTTATACAATTTGGTTTGCTGATTTTATGGTTAGAAATAAAATGGGATACTTAAAAGAGGCTCTTTTTTAAATTAATTATAAGATAATGCTTATAAACTTATAGATACTAAGGAGGTACTTATGAAGATTACACGAGAGAGAATGCTGATGGTTAGTTGTTTAATTCTTATTATCGCGACGTCCGTTTTATTCCTAATGGGTTTTCTTTGTTTCGATGGATTTGGTCCCATCATTGTTTTTCTATCAAGCCTTGCAATTTGTGTCTTCTCAGTAAAAGGGATACAGGAATATCATTTTAGGAATAAAACCAAACATCCAAAATTCATGTTTTTCATTATGAGGATAGTGTTAAGAATCAAAAATAATCCCAGGAAGATCAAACAATTGCTTGAAACAGTAGGTGTAAGGGAGAACATGAAAATCCTGGATTATGGATGCGGAATTGGCAGTTACTCAATAGAAGCAGCAAAAATTATAGGTAAATCAGGCATAGTAATTGGTGTTGATATAGATAAAAATATGCTTAAAACTTTGGAGAAGAGAATGAAACCAAGCGGGGCAACCAATATAAAACCTCTTTTAATTAATTCTCTGGAAGACGTAGAAGATAGAGATTTTGATTTCATACTTCTTATAGACGCATTACAATTATTGGAAGATAAAACTGGTATCATTGATTCACTGCTTGGCAGGCTATCTACCAATGGAAAATTGCTTATAAAATTCGAACACTTTAATAAGAATGAAATCAATTCATTATTGAATTCCTGCAGTTGTTCCGACAAAAAATTAATTTACAAGAGTTACTGGCTTTTAAGTAACTAATTGACAATAAAGGAGGTGATAACAATGTGAGATATATCAACGAAGCATCATTTTCGAACCCATTTTGGGATTAACCATTGTGGTTGCCACAGGTTTTTCAGTTTCAAGCAGCATATCTTGAGCAAAGAGAAAAAGATTGAAATGGTCCAGAAGTACCTTAATGGTCTAAAAGAAGAGATCAAGGAGGTTGAGGATTATATTGGAGAGTTTAGAAAAGAAAAATAATATGAAAGAAACCACAGAGCATGTCCTGAGCGAAGTCGAAGGGGTCACAGAGAAAAAAATATCTCACCAAGTTGTTGAAAAGGAGGAAAAATGAAATCAATCAGTAGTAAATCAAGGAAACTGCCCATTTACCTACAAGCCGTTATTGCAATGTTATTTATTAACTTTATCCATAAGATTGTTCGGGAAATACCAGGTGCCCTGGGACTGATTGGGGAACAGAGTAGAACTGGTGGTATTGCCACAATAATTTTTGCAACAATTCTCTTTCTTACTATTACACTTCTATTTTTTAGAATTAAGTGGGCGTTAATCCTCGGCATCATACCTGCTGTCTGGATTATGCTCCAGTGGGTTTTAGTACACGTAATATGGAGTTATCCTGATCAAAATGGAATCTGGTGGTATCCTATTTTCCCTGTTGTCCAGGGAGCCCTGATTATCTATTTCTCTATTATTGCCTGGCGGAAAGAGACGGAGTTTAGCACATAATGAATTAATCTTGGACTCACCTGTTTTTTTCGGGAGTAGCAGAGCTTGCCCCGTGTAGCAGGCTACTATCAAAGCAAACATGTTATTATACGAGGCTTGCTCTGCGTCTCAAGTAGTAAGACAAGTCTTGATACTCTGTCTTGTTTATATCCCGTTAGATAATTCATTTTCTAATGATGTTTATCCATTATTTTCCTTCTCCTTTAAAAAATCCCTTGACTTATTTTAATTAATGTATTAAATTATAAAAAAATAATAGAAATATCAATTTGGAGGAGCAAATGAAAATTATGTTTGTTTATCCGGAAAAATGTGTTGGATGTAAATCCTGCGAGATTGCCTGTGCTGTGGAACATTCTAAAGGAAAAAACATCTTTTCTTCTATTTTTGAAACACCTCTTCCTCAAAAAAGAATCGAAGTTAGTTTAGGTCCAAACTTCACAACTTTTCCTGTTCATTGTAGGCACTGTGATCCAGCTCCCTGTCTGGATATCTGTCCTTCTGGGGCAATAAGTAGAGAAAATGAATCTATCTTAATCGATTCAGATAAATGTCGAAAATGCTGGATGTGTCTTATTATCTGTCCCTTCTCAATTGTTCAAGTTGAGAGGCAAGATCAAAAGGCATTAAAATGTGATGGTTGTATAGACCGAAAAAAGGAAGATAGGTTACCTGCCTGTGTTGAAGCTTGTCCAACCAAGGCTTTGGACTATAAGGAAGTTGAAGAAATAACCAAAGTTGAGAGAAAGAAGGTTGCAGATTTAATCTATACAACCATGAAGGTAGAACCTGTTGAAAAAATCCCTGTTACTATTAAGTTGTGGCGCGATTTTGGGGAAAATTTATCTCAGATTATAGAGAGGAGGAATAAATGAAAGAGAAAGAAATAAAAACAGTTGATATTCCGGCTCAGAAGATTATAGAAAAGGCAAAGGAAGAGAAAATCGAGATTGTCTGGGATAGGTTTGAAGCTCAGCAACCCCAATGTGGTTTTGGACAGTTAGGGATTTGCTGCCGAAACTGCAATATGGGACCTTGTAGAATTGACCCCTTTGGTGATGGTCCCCTTAAGGGAGTTTGCGGTGCAACTGCGGATACAATTGTTGCGCGTAATATAGTAAGAATGATTGCTGGAGGTGCTGCAGCTCATTCTGACCACGGCAGAGATATTGTAGAAACCTTAGAGCTTACAGCTGCGGGAAAGGCTCAAGGATACGAAATCAAGGACGAAGAGAAATTGCGTCGTTTATGTGAAGAGTATAAAATTAACACGAAGGGAAAAGATAAGCAAAAATTAGCCAAAGAACTTGCCTCAGAAATAATGAAGGAATATGGAATGGTAAAAGGTGAAATCCAGTTTATTCAAAGAGCACCTGAAAAAAGGAAAAAACTCTGGAAAAAATTTGGCGTCCTGCCAAGAAGCGTTGACCGGGAGATTGTGGAGACAATGCATAGAACCCATATTGGGGTCGATGCTGATTATGTAAATATTCTACTTCACGGAGTCAGAACTGCTTTAAGTGATGGTTGGGGTGGCTCAATGATTGCCACTGAGTTAAGCGATGTTCTCTTCGGTACTCCTGTTCCAGTTGAATCTACAGTTAATCTGGGGGTCTTAAAGGAAGACATGGTAAACATTATTGTTCACGGTCATAATCCTCTTCTCTCAGAGATGATTGTTAAAGCTGCTTCAGATAAAGATTTGATTAAATTAGCCCAAAAAAATGGGGCAAAAGGGATCAATATCACCGGAATGTGTTGTACAGGTAATGAGCTTTTAATGAGAAAAGGGATTCCCATAGCAGGAAACTTCTTAAACCAGGAATTAGCCATTATCACTGGGGCTGTAGAAGCGATGATAGTGGATTATCAATGTATAATGCCTTCTCTCCCCGATGTTGCCAAGTGTTATCATACTAAAATTATTTCTACCGCTCCCAAAGCGAAATTTCCTGGAGCCGAACATATTGAATTTCACGAACATAAAGCTGTGGATATAGCCAAGGAAATAGTTAAAAAGGCTGTTGAGAATTTCCCAAATAGAATTCCTGAAAAAGTGATGATTCCTGGCAAACCAATCAAATTAATTGCCGGATTTTCTGTTGAGGCAATTCTTAAAGCCCTTGGTGGCACTCCGCAACCACTAATTGATGCCATTGTTGCCGGCAAAATTCGTGGAGCAGCAGGTGTGGTTGGATGTAATAATCCCAAAATTCCTCACGACTATGGTCATGTAGAACAAGTTAAGGAATTAATTAAAAATAACATATTAGTTGTTACAACCGGATGTAATGCCATTGCAACAGCTAAAGCAGGTTTGATGCTTCCAGAGGCAGCAGATCTCGCTGGAGATGGACTGAAAGAAATCTGTAAAGCTCTTGGTATTCCGCCTGTGCTTCATATGGGTTCATGTGTTGACATTAGCCGCATTCTGGTTTTACTAGCTGCATTAGCCAATGCTCTAAAGGTAGATATTAGTGATTTACCTGTAGCTGGCTCTGCTCCAGAATGGATGTCAGAGAAGGCAGTCAGTATTGGTGTATATGTTTTGAGTTCGGGAATTTTTACGGTTCTGGGTACTGTACCTCCTGTTCTTGGAAGTCTTGCAGTTACTACTTTATTGACCAAAGACATAGAGGGAGTAGTTGGGGCAACCTTTGCAGTAGAACCAGACCCTAAAAAGGGAGCTCAATTAATGATTGACCATATTGAGAAGAAAAGAAAAGCGTTAGGACTATCATAATAAACATTTGGTGAAAAATGACTAATAAAAGGCAGACTATTATTTCAGCTGCTAAAAAAATAAAAAAACATAGCTCCGAACCCGGAGAAGGTTTTCGGGTAGTAATTACTGGTAAGGGAGGAGCTGGAAAAACAACTTTAACTTCTCTTCTTGCTTATCTTTTCGCTCAAGAAAAATATGAAGTTTTAGCTATTGACCAGGATTCTCAAATGAATTTACCTTATGCTTTAGGAATTTCTCAAGAAATAGTTGAGAAGATAGTACCATTAAATGAGAATGCAGAATACATTGAGGAAAAAATAGGAGCTAAACCAGGTCAGGGTTGGGGGCAGTTTATTTCTCTAAATCCAACAGTAGATGATGTAGTTGACCGTTTTGGTATAAAGAATGACGTAGGGATAAAACTTCTGGTTATGGGTACAACAATGGAAGCCGGTCAAGGTTGTCTTTGCCCTGAAAACGCTCTTTTAGCTGCTGTTATGCGCTATATAAATCTTAGAAAAAATGAATTAATTCTTATGGATACCCAAGCTGGGGTAGAGCATTTCGGACGGGCTATGGCTGAGGGTTTTTCCCAGGCGATAATTATAACAGAACCATACTTCAATTCCATTCAAGTCGCTTTAAGAACAATTAAACTAACAAAACAGTTGGGCATAAAACATATTCATTTAGTTATAAATAAAGGGAGAAATGAAAAAGAGAAGAACAATGTGGTTGAGTTTTTAGAAAAAGAGGGTTTTAATTTTTCAACTATTACTTATTTACCTTTCGAGGAGAAATTACTTGGAATGGAACCAAAAGTAGACGAGCTTCTTAATACTGACTCTGAGTTTCTCATAAAAACATTAGAACTATCTAAAAATCTAATGAGATGTTCAAAAAAGGGAAGAGAAAAATGAGGATAATAATTATTGGTAAAGGTCCAGCCTCAATAAGTGCAATTGAAACAATAAGAAATATAAACAAGGAAATAGAATTACTTGTCATCTCAGATGAAAATAATCCTCCTTATTCCCCAACTCTACTACCTGATTACTTGTTGAATAAAGAAAAAGAAATCCTCTTCTGGAAAGGAAAAGACTTTTTCTCTAAAACGAATGTTCAAGCAATTCTGGGTGAGAAGGTAACAAAAATATATCCAGCAGAAAATAAGTTATTTACTCAGTCAAGAAAAGAATTTACATATGACAAACTTCTTATTGCTGCAGGGGGTTCTGTCGTTATTCCCAAAATTGAAGGTTTAGATAATAAAAAAGGGGTTTTTTATTTTAAGATTCTAAATAATGCTGAAAATATACTTACTTGGATAGAGAAAGAAAAACCAAAAAGAGCTGTAATTATTGGCGCTGGGTTTATTGGTATCGATGCAGCCGTTGTTCTGAAAGAAAAGGGTTTAGAAGTAAAAGTTGTAGAAATATTAGATCGTATACTTCCCAGGATGCTTGATAAAGAAATGAGTGAATGTGCAATTAAAAAATTAAAAGAAAAAGAAATTGATGTTGCTCTAAAAGAAAAAGTTGTTAGGATAGATGGCAGAAAAAAAGTGGAAACAGTTGTTCTTGAATCAGGAAAAGAACTAAAATGTGACATTCTAATTTTAGCTCCTGGTGTAAACCCCAATCTTTCTTTTATTGATGGCAAATTAAAAACTAATGAGGGAATAATTGTTAATGAGTATCTTCAGTCCTCGGTGCAGAATATATTTGCAGCCGGAGACATAATAGAATTTGAAGATAAAGTCACAGGGGAGACCAAAGTAAATGCTCTTCATCCTAATGCTGTTATTCAGGGAAGAACAGCTGCCAAGAATATGTTAGATCATCAAGAGGAATATTTAGGTCTGGAAAACGTCAATATTATCAAAATATTTAACTTTCCAGTCGTTTCTGCTGGGGTGATGAAAGGAGATGTTATTAGAAGATTTGAGGAAGGTGAATATAAAAAATTCTATATTAAAGATAAAAGGTTAGCAGGCTTACAGTTTGTTGGTAATGTGGACATGGTTGGTGTCTATTATTCATTAATGTGTAAAAAGGTGGAAATAGACGAGGGAGAGAGTTTCCTCTTTGATAAGAAATTTAATTATGCTTACTACTACCAAAAATCAACAGATTAACAGCTTTTCAATCCTAAAACTTTGAACTCTAAAAGTAGAGCCGAGGCTTGTCCTCGGCAAAAAGTCAGATACTTTAACTGCTGAATCAAAAAGTTTAAAAGTTTACTCCTGTCCCCAATTACCAATTACCCAATTACCAGATCTGAGCATGTATGATAACAAACAATTACTCAGTGTTGATGACTTTGCGGTGAAGAAGGACAGTAGGCAGTAGACAGTAAGCAGTAAGTAGTGAACAGAAACAGCAAGAAAATGATTTGGTGGGGAGAGTGGGTAATTATGGTACAATCCGTATCTGTGGTTATCTGTGAAATCAGTGGCAAAAATGATTTGGTAGTGAGAATGGGTAATTATGATACAATCCGTATCTGTGGTTATCTGTGAAATCAGTGGCAAAAATGATTTGGTGAGGAGGGTGGAAAATTACTATAATCTCTGCGGTCTCTGTGGTTTATATTTTTTAAGGTTTTGTACCAACCTTACCCAGGATTGCATAGCCTATGTTTGAGATATGGAAGTTAACCCGCTCGAGGTCGTTAATGAAATCAAGGTGAATAGTGCTTGTCTCTATTGTTTCGCTAAGTCCTCGCTTCAATCTGTCAATGTGAGCATTGTGAAGTTTTATATGTGTAGCAACCCCTACCTTCCGTTCATCTGTTAATTTACCTGCCAGGCTCTTATCGTAGGTTGTTAGTGCGCTGATTGCCAATTTAAAATTCTCTTTTACCTTCTTATGAAAACCAATTATCTCACTGAACCCCTCGTCAGAGAAAACAAAACCTTGTTGTATTTTCTTCCCGGCATAGACCATCAGGCTCTTACTCACAATGTCCCCAATATGCTCCAGTTCATCTGTAACAAAAAACAATGAAGCAACTCTCTTTGATTGATACTCGGTTAACTCTTCTTGAGAAATGCTGGTCAAGTAATCATTAATTTCCTCCTCAAGGTTATCCACTTCGTCATCTTCTTTTATAATATCACGCATAAGGTCTTTATCGTTTCTCTTGAATACTTCCATTGAACGCGAAAACATATCCAGGACCACATCCGCCATTCTGAGAATCTCCCTGTGTGCATGGGCAATCGCAGCAGCTGGATTATCAATAATACTCTTATCAAGGAATCGTGGACCTTTCTTTAACTCTTTCCTTTCTCTGGGCACAACCTTATCAAGTAGTTTCCCAATGGGACCAATAATTGGTAAAAAGATAACTGCAAGAATGAGATTAAAAAAGGTGTGACTATTTGCTATCTGACGTGCCACAGTACTGGCTGTTTTCTGAAAAAGGTTACTCCAAAAACCTACAATTGGAAGGAATATAAGAACGGTTATAAGTTTGAAAAAGAAATTTCCAAGAGCGTACATCTTTGCATCTCTGCTGCCGCGGATACTGACAATAAGTGCTGTTGTGCTTGTCCCGAGGTTGGCTCCAAGTATGACAGGAAGGGCATGTTCAAGCCCTATAATTCCCTGAAATGAAAGGCTGATAACAATACCAATCGTTGCAGCGCTTGAATGGACAAGTGCCGTAAATATTGTAGATATTAGAAAAACCAGGCTGGGGTGTTCCTTAAACGTGACAAAGAATTGTTCAAGCGAACCAGACATGTTCAGCGGAAGAAAAGCTTCCCCCATTATCTTTATCCCGAAAAATATAAGACCAAATCCAAGTATAAACTGCCCGTAGTATCTTACTGGTCTTTTAAAATTGTTCAGAAGAAACCCAACACCTATGATAAGAAGAGAGTAATTATATATTTTAAATGCTATCAACTGTACTGTCAATGTCGTTCCGATTGCGGTTCCTAAAGCAACAGATAGTGCATTAATAAACAGAATAAGACCTGATGTAATAAAACTGACAAGCATTACGCTTGCTGCCGTACTTGACTGTAAAAGAAAAGTAATTATTACCCCAGAGACTAAACCAAGAAAACGGTTCTTTGTAAAACGGAAAAGTAATTCCCTGAGACTCCCACCTGCAGATTTTGTCAACCCTTTTCCAGCAACCCTGAAACCAAAAAAGAAGATTGCAAATCCTCCAATAAGTTGGATAATTAAAAGATACATCCATCTTCTATTAAAAATATTATACGTAAAAATAAGCCTTTTCGAAGGGTCTCTGATTAATTCGCACTCAAGGATAAATTCACCCGACCTATCCCCGGGGGTAATTTTTGTTTTTGCATAACCTTTTTCGTCTGTATAAACAATTGGTGGAATACATACTGCTTCTTCGTCATTAAGTACCTTGAAAAAGAGAGCAATATTTTTAGCAGGATTATTGTCTCTATCTCTGACCGAAACCACAAATGGTTTACTTAGCGTGTCTTTTACAACACCTAACTGCTTATCGCCTGAAATGTCATTACCAAGGGGATCACGAGCTTTCTCTAAGAATAATGCTTGGTTATTCTCTGTTGAATGAACAATCTGTGGTGTAAAATTAAATAGAATTAACAATCCAAAAAAAAGTTTCATAAACATAACAGGCACTCTTGTTCTACAACAATAAAAAAATTTGTAGGGAATATTACTATAAATCGCTAATCCTGTCAATTCCCAGGTTTCTGTTGCTGGGGGTAAGCTTTTATAATCCCCGTTGAAAGAAGATCTGTGATAACCCGAATGGTCTCTAAATCAGTATATGGACTCTCATCAAGAATTTTATCAACCTCTCGATGTGTTATAATCAAACTGAGTACTTCTGCTGTTACTGAATCATATTCACGATTCATTAGTTCAGGTTTATACTGAACCTCCAGAAGGTTACCTATCATATCTAGATTTTTACGAAGGTTATTATATTCATCCAATTGGGAAGCACTATCTATCAAATAATTTTCTAATGACTCTGATACTGTGGGCTTTCCCGTATATGACTTTTTATCTATTTTATAAATTCTTGTTTTCCACCCAAGCATGCGGATGAGGGCTTTTTTCCCTGAAACTTTCTCGGTCTCCGCATGTATTATTTCTCCGTTTGCAATGTATATCCTTCCGGCCTTGGAATCGGGTGTAGTAACAAAGATATACGCTTCATCCGGGATAAAAAAAGCGCAAATTTGTAGCAATTCTGGAACCTTTAGGAGTTCAGATTCTCCTTGCATAATACCTGTATACTCCTTTTTCTTCTGCTCTGTTACATCCCTAAATATCCCCCTTGTAGCAGAGGGCTTTCCGTTTTGGAACCGACAATTCGCTTTTCCCTCAACCGCTATCTTTTTGCCTTCCTTTGTCACAAAATTAACTTCGACTCTTCCAACTTCTTCTCCAGATAATACTTGCTGAAATATCTTTCTACAGTGTGTATGGTAATCTGGATGAATAATATCAAACAAGGTAAGCTTTGCAACTTCATCCTCACTATAGCCAAGCATCTCTCTCCAGCTGCGGTTAACATACAGGAAGCGTCCATCCGGAGTGACACTCTGAATAAGATCACCTGCGTTTTCGACAAGATCATAAAGATCTTCTTCTGACTTCGTTAATTTTTTAACCTTTGGCTTTTTTTGTCTTTTTATCGGGTTAAATTTTGCAAATCTTCTGCGCATTTTCTGTAACTCATTAATAAGCTGTTCTTTTGTCTTGTTCATATCGTTCATATTAGACACTTTACTTTTTCCCTTTTTAATGGTTAGAAATATATAATATTATATAATCATTTTTTTAAACTTTTGTCAAGTGTTATTTATTAAGCAAAGTTATCACAATCCTTCTATAATCCCCCCTCTTGTTACACCACATCATTTAATTCTCTCCTTTAACCTTCAACGGAAACACCTCTCTATTTAATTACTGCAAAGAAATCCATGGTTGCTTGAATTGCCCAGTGTACAAAGAAAGCGGGAAGAAAAGATTTTGAACGCCACGCCAACCAGCCAATAATAAGTCCACCAGCGAGAGAACTGTAAACTTCCAATTCAGGTTTACCTAAATGCATAAATGCAAATGCCATCGCTTGAATTACGTTTGCTATTAAAAACCCCGTTCTTTTTTCTATAGTAAAAAGCATATACCCACGAAAAAAATATTCCCAGAAAATAAAAAAAAGCGCAAATGATAATTCTGCAAGAATAAAACCTGTTATTCCTTTCTTTGCAAGTGGAAGCATTGGATAGGTTTTCTGGAAAGCCTCCAACCCTGAAGCCCAATATATCAAAGGGATCATGCATACGATGAAAATTACAGTGATTGGAACCCAAAATCTTATTTTACCAAACGAAAAACCATAAGTTTTGAGATTAACCTTTCCAACTAAAAGTATTAAGACTGTTATTATTATAAATATAGAAGATAGCGATATTATGTATTGTGGTCTTTTAATTATTGAATAGATTCTTGTAGTCGCTGAAACCTTCGTGAGAAAGATTAGGATACACGCAATTACTGTTCCTGAAAAAACCTGTAGCCACAGCTTTCTTTTTTTATCCAGAAAAACTAGTGATATGAGTGGAATTATAAACAGTATGAGTCCGTTAAGAAAAAGCCAGTATCTTACAGGACGCCAGACATCTTTATGGTAGAGAAATAATAGAAGAAATGTAGATAGTATTACAAGGAACATCAAATATTTTGCTTTTTTATCAATAATCCCTATTTTTTCACTGAGAATTCTCATCACATGTGTCCAAATTTATAAATTCAAATACCCAAAAAACTCTACAAAACCCCCGCGTAAAATTTTAAACTTGGGGGTTTTGTTTCTTTCTCTCTGTCTCTTTTTGTGTTTTTAGTTCCTTGCCCTTCTTTGGCTATTAGGAAACCACTCCATACTTTTTGCCAACCTTTGTAAATGCGTCAATTGCTTTATCGAGATGTTCCTTATTATGCGCTGCGGATAGCTGAACCCTTATCCTTGATTGACCCTTTGGGACGACCGGGTAATAAAAACCAATGACATAGATTCCAAGGTCCAGAAGGTCCTTTGCCATATCCTGTGAAAGTTTTGAATCATTTGGGAATTTCCCAAGCATAATTGGCACAATTGGATGGTCGCCAGGAATAATATCAAAACCCGCTTCTGTCATTTTCTGTCTAAAGTATTTCGTGTTCTCCTCTAATTTATCCCTGAGTTCCGTCGTTTCGGATAAGAGGTCGAATACTGCAATAGACGCACCAGCTACCGATGGTGCTAAGGTATTACTGAATAGATATGGTCTTGATCGCTGACGTAATAATTCTACAATCTCTTTTCTTCCTGAAGTAAATCCTCCAGATGCCCCACCAAGAGCCTTTCCGAGTGTTCCTGTAATAATATCTATCTTTCCAAGTACTCCTCTGTATTCTGGTGTTCCTCGTCCTGTCTCTCCCATAAATCCTGTTGAGTGTGCATCGTCTATCATTACGAGTGAATCATACTTTTCTGCAAGAGGAACAATTTTATCAAGTTTTGCAATATCTCCATCCATAGAAAAAACACCGTCTGTTGCAATCACCCTGTATCGTGCTTTTTGTGCCTCTTTTAATTTTTCCTCGAGTTCATCCATATCTGCATGGTTAAAAATAAATCTCTGTGCCTTGCACATTCTTATCCCATCTATAACTGAAGCATGGTTTAGTTTATCTGTTATTATTGCATCCTCTTTTCCAAAAAGTGGTTCAAAAACTCCTCCATTCGCATCAAAACATGCTGCATAAAGAATTGTATCTTCGGTTTGTAAAAAATCGGTTATTTTCTTTTCTAATATTTTATGAACAGCTTGTGTCCCACAAATAAACCTTACAGAACTCATCCCGTATCCCCATTTATCAAGCGTTTCATGTGCTGCCTGGATAACCTTTGGGTGGCTCGAAAGACCAAGATAATTGTTTGCACAGAAGTTTAAAACCTTTTCTCCACCTTTTACCTCTATTTCAACCGTTTGTGGTGTCATTATTATTCTTTCATCTTTATAAAGTCCAGCTTCCCTTATTGACTTAATCTCTTTTGTAAGGTCTTCTTTCATTTTTCCAAACATTTAAAACCTCCTTTTGTTTAACCGATTAAATTTTTAAATTATTTTTCCCCCTCCTTTCTTTTAATAAAAAAGAATTTAAATATAAATTACAGTATAGTAGTTATAGATAGTGTGAAAATGTTAATAACTATGAATACACCTAAAAAGATTAAAGAGTATTGCTTACTTATTGTGGAGAAATTGTTTATTATCTGTTGATTATTAAGGTGAAAAGAAAAACACATTATTTCTAAACATATTATTAACAACATATATACAACCCTTCAACTAAGATGTTAACTTCCTTATTATTTTGTCAACTTTATTACTGAATTCTTTATCTTCTTTTATTAGATTAGTAATTTTATCATACGCGTGTAAAACCGTTGTGTGATCACGCCCACCGAATTTTGTACCAATTTCTTTTAAAGAAAGAGAAGTAAGTTCTCTTGATATATACATTCCAACCTGACGCGGGAGAACAACAGAAGCGGTTCTTCTTTTACCAGTTAAAGATTCCTCGGAGACATCAAAGAAGTCGGCAATAGTTTTTAAAATGATCTGAAAGTTAATTTGTTTCTTTTTGCTACCAATTATAGAACCAATCATTTCCTTTGCAGTTGTGAGATTTATCTCTGTGTTTGTAAGAGAAGAGAGAGCAAGAAGCCTTACAAGAGAACCCTCGAGTTCACGTATGTTTGTCCTTATATTGTTAGCTATGTAGAAGATGACATCTTCAGGAACCTCAAATCCATCTATTTCAGATTTCTTTTTCAAGATTGCAATTCTTGTCTCAAGTTCTGGAGCCTGTATATCGACAAGAAGACCCCATTGAAATCTTGATATCAACCTTTCTTCGAGGGAGGGAATTTCCCTTGGTGGTCTATCGCTTGTAACAACGATTTGTTTTTGCGCACTATATAGAGCGTTGAATGTGTGAAAAATTTCTTCTTGCAAGCTTTCCTTATCTCTAAGAAAATGAATATCATCGATAAGAAGCATATCAAGATTTCTGTATTTATTTTTAAATTCTAAAGTCTCTTGATTCTTTATTGCATATACCATTTCATTCATAAATTTTTCTGCGGGAATATAGAAAACCCGTAGGTCTCTATAATTTAGCAAAGTATAATTTCCAATTGCATGCATAAGGTGGGTTTTCCCAAGACCAACACCTCCGTAGATAAAAAGAGGATTATATGTCTTTGCTGGTGCCTTTGCAACAGCAAGGGCTGCTGCCTGAGCAAAATGGTTACTATTTCCAACAACATAGCTTTCAAAAGTATATCTATCTCTTAAATTTGTTCGTGGTGATGGATACGATATGATTTCCTTCAATTCTGGTCTATGCCTTATGGTTTCCACTTTATTTGCCCTGAAGGATATTTTTATATTACTTTTTAAAATTGAAAAAGCTACATCACTAAGAATATTTAAATAATGCTCTTCGATCCAATCAATAAAGAAGGGGTTTGGAACCTCTACAATTATTGTATCGTTATCATAACTTATTCCTTTTGTTGGAAAAAACCAGGTTGCAAATGTTTGTTCTGGAATTTTTTCCTTCAACTTTTCAAGAATTTTATCCCACAGAGAAGAAGCAACACTTTCCATATTATCAACAAAAAGTTATCCACATATTTATACTCCGAAACACAAGTAAATTTTAGCTAAAAATAAAACATTAACACAAAAAACACAACTTATCAACAAAGTTATCCACACCCACACAGTTTAATAAGCTATCGTTTTCTAATAACTTAGGAATATATAACGACGATAACAAAATTTTTTCACACAGTCTTTTCATTCTTTTTATTTATAATTTATTTCAAGATTTATTTTATCCCGTTGTAATGGAGAAAAAGTTATCCACATATTTTTAGCAGAAAATAATTTTTTTGTCAAGAAAAAAATTTAAAATATAGAAGTTTTTTTTAAGGTAATACTTAAGTTATTATTTTTATAGATTTCTTAAGGGATGGTGGGAAAAAGAAATTTCCGAATATTTGGCAAAAATTTGTTTTTAAAAAAGATATTTTTTGAAAAAGGAAATTACCCTTCTCTTATACTCTTTTTCGTAAACAAAAAACGCACCAAGATGTTCGGCTTCATCGACAACCCATAGTTCCTTTGGCTCTTTTGCATATTTATAAATTTGAGTTGCGTTTATCAATCTTATTTCTTTATCGTCCCTTGAATGAATAATAAGAATTGGAGTCGGTGAAATATCTTTGGCGCAGAAAGAAAGGTCAACATTGTTCGGATTAATCCCGAGTCTTCTCCCCGCTAACCAGATTACAGGAGGAATAAAGGGATACTCTGGTAAGTGGTAGTAACATTTCGCAAAGTCACGGACAGCACTTCTAAAGGATAAATAACCACAGTCTGAAACAACTGCTAGGATATCGGAATTTTTTGATGCTTCAAGAAGGGCAACTGTTCCTCCCATTGAGAATCCCATAACACCGATTCTTATTTCCCCACTATCTTTTAAAAAACTAACAGCTGCTTTAAGGTCTCGTTTTTCAAAATGTCCAAGAGAGCAATATTTACCCCCACTGTATCCATGTGCCCTGAAATCGAAGAGGAGTACAGAGAAGTTCTGTTGGAAGAGGAAGTTAGCAACATCAAGAAGATCGCTTTTATCGACACCAAAACCGTGAAGAAGAATTATAGTTGCATTGGAAATTTTGTTTAATATATACCACCCTTTTATCGGTATCGAATCTTCTGTGGTGAATTCAATTTCTTTGTATGATAACCCATAAACCTCAGGGGTAATAGAACCATGAAATCTTCGTGGACTTATTATAATCGAAGAGGATTTCCAAAGGCAAACAAAGATGAAAAAAATGATTAATATAACAAGAAATATCAAATTGATTTTTCCTGTAATTTGATTTTCCATTAAAATTTAAATTAAGGGGATATTTATTCCGACTTTCCTCCTTTTTGTTTCGTTTTCCTGGTTTTCTCTTTTTCCTTCTGTTTTTTAACCCTCTTTTTTCTTTTCATTTTCAATTTGTGTCTTTTAATCTTTATTTTTGTTTTTGTTTGTGCCATTTTTTCCTCCCTCTGTTTAAGGAATATTAGTCCTTATATTCTGACAATAGGTATCTCGCTTCTGCTGTTCCACTATAGTCAGGATAGTTTTTTGTTAAGAACTCCAACGCTCCTTTTCCAAGGCTAACTTCTTCTAATTTCTGTAAAAATATTCGACCTGCTTTAAGAAGTGCCGCGGGAGCGAGTTTATCTTCCGGATAGTGTTTTACTATTAAAGAAAGAAGCTCAACGGCCTTCTTATAATCTTCCTTTGATGCGAGAAAAGAACCGATCCTGAATTGAGTTTTCGGAGAAAAAAGATAGTCGATATTTTTCTCGTATACCTCAAGGTATATATTAAGTAACCTATCCCTTTCACCTTTCTCGTATAATTGTGATAGAAGGGTTTCATATTCAATGGAAGCTTCGTTCTTTTTGTCAAGAAAAAAAAGGGAACGTGCAAGCTCAAGTCGGGCATCACTATTTAAAGGTTCTTCTTTTATTACTTCCCTGAGAAGGCTGATTGCTCCTTCTGCGTCACCATTATCCCTTTTTGTGAATGCATCTTCGAGCTTCGGATTCAGTGAAACAATCTCAATTTGTTTCTCGATTTTTCCTGAGAGAAATTTTTCTTCCACCTTAAGAAATTTCATACCGAAACCAGCTGCTAATCCAAAGATAAAACCGCCAACATGTGCAAAGAACGCAACGCCAGTTGTTACTCCTTTTGTAATCATTGCATAGAATAGTTGTTCAGCAAACCAAAAACCAAGCGCAAACCATGCAAACAAGCGAAAAGTTCCCCAGAATGGTCTAAAGAGAATCATAAAGAAATAAAAGAAACGTATCTTTGTTTTATAGAAACGAATGGCAAAAGTACCCATAAGGGCAGATATCGCACCCGAGGCTCCAATAAGAGGTATAGAAGAACCTTTATTTAATAGAGCATAAAAGAGGGCGGCTAATATTCCCCCAATTAGATATAATGAAATAAAAAGTGGTCTACCCCAGTAGTCTTCAATATTAACACCAACTAACCATAAAAAAAGCATATTAAAAGCAAGGTGGAGGAAAGAACCATGTAGAAAGAGCGAGGTGATGAGACTTAAAAATGAAATGTTTTTTGGTTTAAAACCGAAACGATAGAACACCCTATTCTCAAGAGCATCCTTAAATTTTTTGTAAGAAACTTCCCAATCTTTGTATTCTTCACTCTCTTTGTCAACTATATCGCCGTTCTGGAGAGCTTCAAAGAATTTATTCCTAAAATCAAGATCATTCAATTCCTCTGGATGTTCCTGGGCATACTGTGAAAGAAATTCTATCTCCTTTTCATAGACTTCTGTTTCATACAGAGTATTGATCGTTTTTATTTGTTTCAGTTCAATCGGATAAGTAATAATCCAGATGATGACAGTCAAACTGATTAAGGCAATGGTCAGGTATGGTAGCCGTCTGAAAAGTTTATCGTGTCCTATAGGTATTATTATCAATTCAATCTCCTAATTTGACAAAAAACAACCAGGGGGTTTACTCATGGTTTGTATCATATAGTAAAATTTTGAAAAATCAAGAAAAAATTTGACTTAAAAAGAGATTTGTGATACTCAATAATTCAGTGCTGGAAGTAAAAATGTTTATTCCCAAGAGAAATATAATTCTTGCGTGTATTGGCATTGTATTATTGATTTTAACCACTGTCTTATTATATGATGATTTAAAATAATCTTCAGGAGTAAAAAGCCACTGTAAGTCTAAGGTTATATGTATAGACAGGTCTTAAACCTACCATCCATTTTCACAGCCGTTTTTCTCCTTGACTTCTCCTAAATTTTTATTTACAATACATTAATAAATGAAAGTTGCAATGTCTTATATGCTGAAATTTTACCTGAAAATGGGTGCATGAAGATTGGAAAAATTTATCATTGACAAAACGTATTAAGAGTGGATAATGCTAAAAATAACTAAGAATATGGAATTTTACAACTTACCCCCAATTTCACAAAATCTGTTTGAAAGCGAAGTAGAATTATTACCATCAGTTAATGAGTTATTTGAATTAGAGTTGGC
>JAGMEZ010000383.1 GCA_023127905.1 Caldifarciminota bacterium | reverse complement strand
TCAAATGTTCCTTTTGCACTTCGAAAGATGGAATAATAGAAATCTCTGTCTACAGCATAGATGGAAGAAGAGTGAGAAATCTTTTTAGTAATTATGTAAAGAAAGGTTTACACTATTTTTATCCTGACATAAGCGATCTACCACAGGGTGTATATTTCATTCGAATGTACGGTGAAGGCTTTGCAGATAAAAAGAAAATCGTTTTGATTAAATAAAATAGAAAGCCTGGTATCTATTTGCTGAAGGATGACGGCAAGCCTGTCGGGAAAGTGGTGAAGGTGAGGTGATTCGAATTATTACGAAACGCTATAAACGTCTGTCATGTTTATTTATTTCACTGTTAGTTTTTTGTAGTTTCTCCTTTGGAGGAATTAAAAATCAAAATGAATATTGCCATTATTCCAATTGTTGCAAATGCGACAAATTTCATTTGACATTCGGAGTGGGTTATTATTGGCTGTATTTTCAGAATACCAAAAGCACAGAATTTGATGATGGAGATCCTGATTTTACCAAATTGTTTGAGATCAGTTATAACAAACGAACTGGATACTTTGTTGAAGCAGGGGTAATAAAAAATAGATACACAATTTTGGCAAGTTTCTATCGTTGGGAGAGCGTTCTTAATAGGAATTGGGGTGGAACACCAGAACACGTATCATGTTTGTCTGTTAACTCAATAACTGTAAAAAGCGCCATAGATACGAAAATCTATCCGAATGTTTTATATGTAAGTTTCTTATTTGGATGTGGAGCTGGATGGGGGCAATTAACCCAGCCAATTATTGGAGAGGTTGTAGAAAATTATTCTTTTGAACCAAGCCTAAGTATAGGAAGTGGAATTGATATTTATTTTTCCAGAAACTTACTAATTCATAGCACAGCAGAATATGAGATGCTTCACTTCAATGGAAATCCATCTTTCATATTAGACAATTGGTCAATTAAATCAGGCGTAAGAGTCAAAATATAGATGTTGAAAAAAACCGATGGCAAGTATGTCGGGAAAGTGGTGAAGGTGAGGTGAAAATAAAACAGTATAAAAAGCAATTTCTAACTGGGGTGATAATACTTTTTTTGTTACTAATTTCATGCAGGAAACCAACTGCTCCATCTGTTCCATCGGCTGATACTATTTGGACAAGAACATATGGAGGAGAAGAATCTTATGTTCGAAATTTTTGA
This sequence comes from Caldifarciminota bacterium, assembly GCA_023127905.1. Classification (GTDB taxonomy): domain Bacteria; phylum Hydrothermota; class E44-bin80; order E44-bin80; family E44-bin80; genus JAGMEZ01. The sequence goes on along the minus strand of JAGMEZ010000383.1, from coordinate 181 downwards.
GAAGGATTCCCTGGATAAACACAATTTCTTAATCTTTGAACATCTTCGTGGATATGTTGAGAGGGATACAACAGGACAACCCTTAGAAGAAAACGGTAGGTTCGGATTAAACACCTTCAATATACTTGGAATGAATACATTTGATTGTGATTTTTAAAAAGGAGGAGGAATGAAATCGAAT
>JAGMEZ010000382.1 GCA_023127905.1 Caldifarciminota bacterium | reverse complement strand
CTCCTTAATTTTGTGCATACTAACATAGGCATAAATTTTTTGCAAGCACTTTTTTGATTAAAAATTTTCTTGCCTTATGTTAAATTTTATGGTATAAAATATTAAATATGTATGATTGATGATAATATTCTAATGACTAATCTAAAATAAAAAAGATAAATATGTTTACAGCTTTTTACATAATTATTAATTTTCTTTCCTACTTATTACCTGTTTGGTTAGCGTACTTTATTACCAAATTGGTCGTTGGAGCAGTATATTTCATTTTTTATAGAAGGGGAAGAAGAAACGTTTCGCGTAATTTGGAATATGTTTTTGGAAATAGATTGAAAATTTGGCAGAAAGAAAAGATAATATTTAAAACCTTCCAGAGTTTTGCTCTTTTTATCTATGAGTTTCTGATTATTAGAAAAATAAATCAGAGAACCTTCAAAGATTTCGTTAATCCTATTGGTTTCGAAAATGTAGAAAGGGCACTGAAAAAGGGGAAAGGTGTAATTTGTCTTACAGGACACCTTGGTAACTGGGAATATGGAGCAGCACTGCTTACCTATCTTGGTTATCCAGGAATGGTAATTGCGAAGAGATTCAAGAATAAATTTATTACAAAATACTTCTACAACAGGAGGAGGGAACAGGGCATGGAAGTTGCCTACCTTGAAGAGGCGGTAAGGAAGACATTGAGAAAATTAAAGAGTAATGGAATTGTTGCTGTACTTGGAGACAGGGATTACACGAATCAGGGGATAGAAGTTCCTTTTTTTGGTAAGAAGACAAAGTTTCCAGCGGGTCCATTTCTTTTCGGTTTGAAAACTGGCGCGGTTATTATTCCTACATTTGCTGCAAGGGTGGGGATGTGCAGGTATGATGTAATTTTTGATACTCCTATTGAACTGGAAAGTAAGGGGTATGAAAAGGATGAAATCAAAAAGGATTTGATTAAATGGATAAAAGTATTTGAGAAATTTATCAGGAGATACCCGAGCCAGTGGTATAGATTCGAACCATTCTGGGAACCGGAGAAAGGATGAAGATAGCAATAGTTATTCCTGCATATAATGAAGAAAAGACTATCGAGAAACTGCTCGGCCACTTCAAACATTTCCCTAAGAGAAATATAATTGTGGTTGATGATGGTTCAAACGATAAGACATCGTTTATTGTAGAAAAATTTGGTGCCACTCTTTTAAAACACAAAGAAAATCTCGGTAAAGGAATGGCACACAGGACAGCATTTGAATTTGTAATTAGCAATGGATTTGAGGGTGTTATTACAATGGACGGTGATGGTCAGCATGATCCACAGGAAATAGACAATTTTATAAAAGTGAAAAAGTCGGCAGATATACTGATAGGTACAAGAAAGATGACGTTGGGAAATATGCCATTATTGCGTTATCTGACAAATAAGGTTACGTCGTTAACTGTATCTCTTATTGCATCACAACGTATTTTCGATAGCCAGTCTGGATATCGATATATTTCAAGTGAAGTTCTCAGGAAAGTTCCTCTCAGGACTGAAAGGTTTCAGACAGAGTCTGAAATACTTATCAAGGCAGGAAGAATGGGATTCAGAATAGGATCTGTTCCAATCAGTACAATATACAAAGAAAGAAAAAGCTATATTAATCCATTTATAGATACCTGTCGTTTTATAAGCCTTGCAGCAAGGAGTTTATTCGAATGAGAATTCTTATTACAAATGATGATGGCTTTTATGCTGAAGGAATACGGCAGCTCAAGGAAGCTTTAGAGGGTGATAATGATGTTTACATGGTTGCTCCTGACCGAGAAAAAAGTGCAGCAAGTCATTCACTAACGCTCAATTTCCCGTTGAGAATCAATCAGAAAGGAGAAAAGGATTATACTGTTGACGGAACTCCCACGGATTGTGTTCTTGTTGCTATTCATGGATTATTGAAGAATAATTTACCTGAATTGATTATCTCAGGGATAAACCATGGTCCGAATATGGGTGAAGATGTTACTTATTCGGGAACAGTTGCTGCAGCTTTTGAAGGTACAATACTCGGTATCAGGTCAATTGCTATTTCACTTGTTGGAAAGGAAAATTTACAATTTGGTGCTGCGAAGGTTTTTATCAAAGGATTCACAAAATCTTTGAATAATCTCAACCTTCAGCCCAGAACACTTATTAATGTTAATGTTCCAAGTCTTCCACCAGCAGAAATCAGGGGGATTGCCATTACAAAACTTGGTAACAGGATATATAGGGATGATATTATTCAACAGGTGGATCCAAGGGGAAGATATTATTACTGGATCGGTGGTGATACGCCAATATGGGAAAAGATTCATGGAACAGATTTTGAAGCAATTGAGAATGGCAAAATTTCAGTAACACCTTTACATCTTGATCTCACCAATTATAATGAGATAGAAAATATTAGAAAAAATATTGATACAATTTTAAAACAATTCAAAGATGGAATTTGAAAAGAAAAGACGATTGATGGTTGAGAACCAGATTATTAGAAGGAGTGTATCCGATGAGAGAGTTATCAGTGCAATGCTGAAAGTTCCAAGGCATCTTTTTGTAGAGGAAGCGATGTGGGAAAGTGCGTACGGTGATTTTCCCTTACCAATCGGGGATGGACAGACGATATCACAGCCATATATGGTTGCAGTGATGACGGAAAAACTGGAGATGGATAAAGCATCATGGGTACTTGAGATTGGCACAGGGTCTGGTTATCAGACTGCGATACTCGCTGAGGTCTGTGAACGTGTTTTTACAATTGAAAGGATTGGAATACTTGAGAAAAAAGCAAGGATTCGACTGGAAGAATTGGGATATACAAACATTGCGTTTAAAATTGGTGATGGTACACTTGGATGGAGTGAATCTGCTCCGTTCAATGGAATACTGATAACAGCGGGTTCTCCAAAGGTTCCTGAGTTACTGTTTTCTCAACTAAAAGAGGGTGGTAGGATGGTGATTCCAATCGGAAATAGTTTTTCTCAGATTTTGACAGTTGTGAGAAAAAAGGATGGAAAGAAGATTGAAGAACCCTGCTTCGGATGTACATTTGTTCCACTGATTGGAAGGGAAGGATGGGAGGAGGGGTGAAGGCAGGGATAAAGGAAAAAGGATAAAGGAA
>JAGMEZ010000381.1 GCA_023127905.1 Caldifarciminota bacterium | reverse complement strand
GCAAAGTTTTGGGGAGAAGAGCCAAATGTGGACGATTATATGGCATTGGTTAAAATTACCTGTGATGCCATCCGGGAAGCAGACCGCAATTCTATAATAGTTGCTCCAGCTACAGTAGGTACAGATATTAAATTCATTAAGGGATGCGCAGAGTTGGGGTTGTTTGAGCTTGTTGACGGAATTTCTGTTCATCCATACCGGAAAGGTGGACCTGAGTCAGTTATTAAGAGTTATGAAAGCTTGCGCAATCTAATCAAAGAGTATACTCCCAAGGGCAAGCTAAAACCAAGAATTCTATCGAGCGAATGGGGTTGGGGACTATCATTTTTAAATATGAAAACTACCGGTAAAAAGGGTGCAGAATTAAAGCAGGCTTCTTACCTGACAAGACGGTTTTGCATTGAAGCTTACGCAGGCATTGCCTGTGCTATCTACTACAAGTGGAGGGAAAACAACCATGGGATGATTCGATCTAACTATTCTTTGAAACCCTCCTACACAGCCTTCAAGGTTTTAAACGAGCAGCTTACAGGCTTTTGTGATACGGTCTCCCGGCTGAAGATAGGTGATGAAGAGAAGGATTTTATTCTTGTTTTTAAAGGAGCATCAGGGGAAAAATTAGTTGCCTGGCGAATAGAGGGAAAGGAAACTGTCTCTATTCCCTTCAAAGGAAAAAGAGTAATAGCTGTTGATTTTCTTGGAAAACCCGTTGAATTTGAAGTTGAAAATAGAGTATTAAATCTAAAACTCAGCGAATATCCTGTGTTCATTGCATGGTGACTTCAGTAGCGTTGGGGCTTGTCCCCAACCAAAGGAGGTCTTATGGATGTTTTTGAAGCAATTAAAGAACGGAGAAGCGTAAGGGCATACGATGATAAGCCAGTAGAAAAAGAGAAGCTTGGTAAAATATTTGAAGCAGCACGGCTTGCTCCTTCCGCCTGTAACTTTCAGGAATGGAGATTTGTCATTGTTACAGAAAAGCCAAAAAGGGAAAAATTGATGGAGGCAGCAAATAATCAGAAATTTGTTGCGGAAGCACCGGTTGTCATCGCCTGCTGTGCCGAAACAGATGAACACATAATGAGATGTGGTGAACTGTGCTATCCAATAGATATTGCAATTGTCATTGACCACATCACCCTTGCCGCCGTTGCACTCGGTCTTGGAACCTGCTGGATAGGTTCATTTTATCCCGAAAAAATAAAGAAAGTGCTCAATATCCCTGAATCAGTTAAAGTGGTCGAATTGTTAACTCTTGGTTATCCGGCTGATTCTCCCCACCCAAAGAACAGAAAATCACTTAAAGAGATTGTCTCTTTTGAAGAATGGGGATAAACTTTTAGGAGTTTGTGGGAAAGGGAGAGTGGGAGCATCGGAGAAATAGAGAGACAGATAAGAAAAGGAAAATGTAAAAATCAAAGATGGATGACGGAGGATAGCATTGAAGGTTTCACTCGCGGGCTTTAATGTAGATTATGAAACATTAAAGGAAATTGCGTATAATAAAATGGAGAAAATTTCCCTTACACCGGAAGTTTTCTCTGCTGCCTACGCCAGAATTAGCAGAAGTTCCAAATCCGTATCAGAACTGCGCAGGATTGCAAAACAGGAGATCGAGAAAGCACGAATATCAAATAGAAAAATCATCTTTGAAATGGGGCATCATTCGGTTGCTGAACATGCAGTTTTCAATTTTGACATAATGGGAGTATCCCGATTACTTACCGAAGAGATAGAGAAATTCAGGTTATGTTCCTATACGGAGAAATCACAGCGGTACATAAAATTAAAGGGAGATTTCATAATCCCAGGAGAAATTACAAAAAGTAGGTATCTAAATAAATTTGGAAAAATAATACAAAAAGGGAAAATTTTCTATAATAAACTGTACAGGAAAATTGTTAATTATGAAGAAAAAAAACTCGGACGGAGACCAACAAAGGTGGAAAAGAAGAGTATTGCTTTAAAAGCTAATGAAGATGCCCGCTATATCCTCAGCTTGTCTCAGAAAACACAACTTGGCGAAACAATTAATGCGAGAAATGTTGAATTGCTTTTAAGAAGGTTCGCTTCTCATGAATTAGATGAAGCACGGAAATTTGGAAAGATAGTTTTCAAGTTAATAAAAAAGATAGCACCTTCAATTATACTGTTCTATGAAGAGAATGAATTTGACAGGAACACCTATTCTGAATTACAAACGCTAATAGAAGACATAAAAAGGAAGAGTAGAAAGCTGGAGGATGAGGATGTAAGCATAGTTGACTGGACAAGGAATGCTGATTCTTTTCTTATCGCTGCTATCTTACATTCCTCTTCGACTTTATCTTTTAATCAAGCTTTCGAGATGACACAATCAATGGACAAGAAGGAAAAAAGAATGATCATTAAAAAGACATTCGAGCATATGGAACTGTACGACACTGTACTAAGAGAATTTGAATACATAAATATTACATTCGCACTGGTTACATCGGCATCCTGTTTTGCCCAGTTAAAACGGCATAGACTTGCGACCATTACCACACAAAAATACAATCCTGAACTTGGAGTAACAATTCCACAATCTGTTCACGATGCCGGGATGGGGAAAGAATTTGAAGAAATCATAAATAGAACAAACGATTTATACTATCAGATGCAGAAAGAGTTACCATTTGCAGCACAGTATATACTGACAAATGCGCATAGAAAAAGGGTACTGCTGTCTGTCAACGCACGGGCACTCTATCATATTTCAAGATTAAGGGAAGATGAACATGCACAGTGGGAAATAAGAGAGAAAACAAGAAAAATGGTGAATCTTGCAAAAAGAAAAATGCCTCTTGCGTTGCTCGTCTCAGGTGGAAAGGATAAATATCCAGAGATCTACAAAGAGGTGTTTGGAACTTATCCAAAGGTTGTAAAACCTATCCTTCCCTCATAACGGGAACTTTTTCTGATAATTCTTCGTTAGAAAAAGAGACTACAGAAAACGCAGAGATAGAATTTGGGTACTGTTTGATTAATTAATTACTTTTATTAAAAAAGCATTGACGAAAAAAATAATATATGCTATAGTTAATTTTTTAGGAAATTAAAATGGAGGATTAATGGAAACATTATGGGAGAAAGTAAAGAAAGGATTCATTATTGCAGTTGAAAAAACCGATGAACTAACAAAAATGGGAAAATTAAAATTCGACATTGCTGGTACTCATAGAAGGATCAAACAGAACTTTGAGGAACTTGGAGGAAAGGTATTCGATCTTATCAAATCAGGAAAACGGAAAAAACCAGTTACAGAGGATAAAAATATCTTAAAACTAATAAAAAATATTAAATGTCTTGAAAAGGAGTTAAATAAATACGAGAAAGAGCTTAATAACTTGCTTAAAAGTTCTTGAATAATATTTTTTAAGTTTCTTAAAAAAATATCACTCAAATACTTGACAAAATGAATAATAGTTGCTATATTGATAGTAGATGTGAGTGGAAGGGGTTATTAATTAAAACTGTAAAAGGAGGTGATAAGCTTGAAATTCGGAATAACACGATGGGAACCACTTGACGATATGGCATCTCTAAGGGATGAAATAGACAATCTTTTTAATAATTTCTTCAAGGTATCATCTATTGAGAAGATAACACGTGAAGGGTTGTGGTATCCTGCTCTTGATATTGAGGAAACAGAAGATGAAATTAAGCTTAACGTTGAACTGCCTGGTATGAAGAAAGAGGATATAAAACTTACAGTCTCAGAAGGTAAGCTGGTGCTTCAGGGTGAGAGAAAATTTGAAAAGGAAGAGAAAAACAAAACATATCACCGGATTGAAAGAAGCTACGGTAAATTCAGAAGAAAACTATCTATTCCTACGGAGGTAGAAGCAGATAAAGCAAAAGCAACATATGAAAAAGGTATTCTGACAGTAACTATACCGAAATCAAAAAAGGCTAAATCTAAAGAAATTGGCATAATTGTTAAGTAAGAAACGTAACCCTCATCCTTGTTAAAGATGAGGGTTACACGTCAAATGGAGAGATAAAATATTGGAAGAAATAAATGAAGAAACCCCACTTTTTACTATTAGTATAGTCTCACAAATTCTTGGAATACATTCCCAGACTTTACGTATATATGATAGAGAAGGTTTAGTATGTCCTATTAGAACACCTTCAAATAGAAGGTTATACTCTGAACGAGATATCAAAAGACTAAAATACGTTTGTTACCTTGTACATGAGAGGGGCGTGAATATTTCAGGAGCAAAGATTATACTCGAGATGACCGATAATATCAATAAAAAAGGAGATGATAATGAAAACCAATAGAGGATATATTGCCGGTGCGGCATTTACTGCACTCGTTGCCATTATGGCTTTCATTATGGGGCTTGTGATTGCTTCCAACATCAATATCTTTCAAGGCAAAAACACTGAGGAAATCATTGCTCAGGATATTTTCCCACATCACAACCCAGAAACTATCGTATCAATAAAGAGTCCCTTCTCACCCATTGCAAAGGCGATACTGCCAGTAGTTGTCAATATTAGTGCAGAGAGGACAATCAAGATCAGAACCCCCTTTTTTGATTTCCCTTTTGAGGAATTCTTTGGAAAAACACCACAGGAACTTGAAAGAAAAGCAAAAAGCCTTGGTTCCGGTATCATATTCTCAGAAAAGGGCTATATTCTCACAAACAACCATGTTGTTGCAGGAGCAGATAACATTATCATTACTCTCTCAGACAATGCAGTTTTCAAGGGTAACGAAGTTACGGTTATTGGAACCGATCCGAGCACTGATATCGCAATCCTAAAAATCAATACAAAAAACAAAATGCAGTTCGCTCGGCTTGGCGATTCCGATAAAATTGAAATAGGTGACTGGGCAATTGCATTTGGTAGCCCTTTTGGTTTTAGTCAGACAATGACAGTCGGTATTATCAGTGCAAAAGGTAGAACACATATCCCGTTGAGTCATGGCCCAACATATCAGGACTTTATTCAGACAGATGCTGCAATTAACTCAGGAAACAGTGGTGGACCTCTCGTAAACATAAACGGAGAAGTTATTGGAATAAACACTGCAATTGCAAGCCCCAGTGGAGGAAATGTAGGTATAGGTTTTGCAATACCAATAAACCTGGTAAAATCCATTACTGAACAACTCATTAAAGAGGGGAAAATTACAAGAGGTTGGCTCGGAATTTCTATTCAAGAATTAACACCAGAGATTGCAACAGGTCTCGGTCTTGACATTACAAAAGGTGTGATTGTTGCAAAGGTTCTGAGTGGTTCCCCGGCAGAAAAAGGAAGATTGAAAGACGGTGATATCATTATAAAATTAAACGGTGAGATAGTTGAAGACATAGACAAATTCAAGCTTATGGTTGCATCTATAACTCCGAAAAAAAGAGTGAATATTTTCGTAATCAGGGGGAAGGAGGAACTGACACTTACAGTAAAGATTGGTGAAATGCCAGATAAAACAGAGATTATTAAATCCGATGATAAAGAAGAGGGGTGGCTTGGACTAAGCGTCGAGAATACAAGTCCTGATTCCAAGGAATACGGTGTTATTGTGAAAAAGGTTACTGCAAATAGTTCTGCAGATGAAGCTTCCATTGAAGCAGGAGACATAATAAAAAGAGTCGGAAACATATATATTCGCGATCTTAATGATTTCAAGAAAGCCAAAAATACATATGATAAATACTCACATATTACTTTTCAAATAAAGAAACGGAATGGTTATGTTGTTTTTGTAGCAGTCAAGCAATAAATATCTTTTTTATGAAAAAATATTCAGACTCGTTAGAAAAAAAACATACTGATGAATCCTTGCCGATTTATCTGAAAGAAATTCAGAAGTATCCGCTTATTTCAAGGGAAGAGGAAATCGAACTTGCTAAAAAAATTAAAAAGGGTAGCAAGAAATCAATTGAGAAACTTGTAGAATCAAATTTAAGATTCGTTGTCAGTATTGCAAAGATGTATCAGGATTACAGCGTTCCAATTATGGATCTTATTAACGAAGGTAATATTGGTCTCTTAACAGCAGCAAAAAAATTCGATGAAAAAAAGGGGGTTCGCTTCATATCTTACGCTGTATGGTGGATAAAACAAGCTATATTAAAAACAATTGCAGAGCAAACAAGAATAGTGAGATTACCGTTAAACCAAAAGCAGAAGATAAAAAATATATCAAAAATGAGAGAAAAATTGAAACATAAAGGTGGTGGTATAGAACCAACGGAAGAAGAAATAGCAAAAGCTCTCTCATTAAAAACAGAGGAAGTCAAAAGGGCAATTTCAATGGCTAAACAGGACATCTCCTTGGACGCACCAATAAAGTCAACAGATAATCTTTACTTCTTTGATGTACTTTCATCTAAAAGTTATCCTTCCCCAGAAGAAATATTTTTCAGGAAAAATTTTAAGGATGAGATTTTAAGACAACTAAAAAAATTAACACCAAGGGAGTACAAGATTTTGGTCCTTTACTTCGGTCTTGCTGATGAGAGACCACATACTTTGGAAGAAATAGGCAATAATC